>DASVTG010000507.1:0-14797 GCA_036387695.1 Hymenobacter sp.
GTCATGGCGGCGTTCAGCAGCCACTGGGTGGCCGCCGTGGCTCGGGTGGCAATGGCACGAGCCTTTTCGGCGGCAATGTGCGCCAAAGTTGAGGCCGTGGCCGCGATGCTGGCCCCGTTCAGGGTGAGCACCGCCACCCCCAGAGCCACGAGCAAGCCGCGGTTTTCGACGACGAACCCCGGCAGTTCTTTTAGAATGCCCAGGAACGTGCCGATGGTGCTCAGAATGGCCACAAACACCGGCCGTAACCCGGTGCCGACTTGCACCGCCAATTGGTCTGCGGTGTCCCCCAGGTTGGAAAGCTGGCCTTCCAAAGTGGCGCTAATCGCGGCCGTGCTGCCAGCCACCCCGTCCAGTTTGCCGAACGACAAAATCGCGGCGTTGATGGCTTCCGGCGTGTTGGCCACGGTCTTTTGCACGCCTTTGAAGGACAGCTCCACGATGTCGCCGTTTTTCTTGCCTTGGATGCCGAATTCCTTTAGCCGCTCGAACTCGCCGGTGCCGGCGTCCAGCACCGCCTCGGTCAACTGCTCGAAGCTTTTGCCCTGAGACGCCGCCAAGTCTGCCAACTGCCCCATCTCCTTCATCGACGGGTTCAGGCCCCGGTTCACGAACTTGATAAATGAATTTGTCAGCTCATCCACCGAAAACGGCGTTTGGGCCGCCATCTGCTGAATGTCCTTCATGGCCTTTTGCGCCAACGACTCGCTGCCCAGCGCGTTTTTGAGCACGGCCCCGTAGGTTTCAAATTTGGCCGTCGTCGTAAAGATGGACTTGCCCAACTCGAACACCTTTCCAATCGCCGCCTCGATGCCCCCGCCCACTATAAACGCAAACGCGTTGGCGAAGGCCTGTTTCATCACGCCAGTACTTTGGCTCACACCGGTAAGCTCGGTTTTCACCTCCGAGATTTTCCCCTTCAGGGCCTGGTAATCATCCTTTAGCTTGGCCCGCCCCGGGTCGTCTGCCGATACCTTGCGCAATTGATTCCAGAGCACGGCGGCGGCCGCGTCCATTTCCTTCAGGCTCGCGTTGGCCTGCTGCCCGTTGACGATGATTTCAATCGTCCGTTTGTCTTTGTTGTCTGCCATGTTCTTCCCCTCGTCCTCCTGTTTACTTCACTTATAAGGTAATTTCCACCGGGCCCGGCGGCGCCTGGGCCACCGCAGTTGCCACGTGCACCTCGCCCCACAAGTCGCTCAGCAGTTCGCTGAGGCGGTGGGTTTCGCGGCCAATTTGCCGGCTGTACCACCGCTTGGCCTTCCGCTCGTGCCGGTGCAGCAGGCCCCGGTCGTTGCGCAGCCGGGCGTAGTCGGCGCCGGCGGCCTTGGTGACGCCGGCGCCCATGCCCCGGCCCGCGCCCATGTCGACGTACAGGCCCTGGATGGCGTAGGCAATCCGCAGCTTCAGCTCGTCGCCGCCGGCGGCACTCACCAGCTCGCCGCTCAGGCTGTGGTAGAGGTCCTGGGTGGAGCCGATGCGCAGGCGCTTGAGGTTGGCCCGGAACTTCTCCAGGCTAAACTTGAGCCAGGCCTCGGCCACGTCGCGCTCGTTTTGCGCGAAGGCCTGGGGCAAGAATTCGTCGGGGGTGCGGCTCATAGCAGTTCCTGGTATGAAAAGGTGGCGGACTGCAGGCGGCCCGCGGCACTCACTCTCAGGCTCACCTTCTGCCAGAGCATCAGGTGGTGGTCGACCAGCTCGTGGGTGCCCGGGTCGAGGGCCAGCAAATCGGCGATGCGAAACGGCACGTCGTATTCCCGCGGCACGGCCCGGGCGCGGAAGTCGAGCCAGGCCTTGTGCCACTGCCGGTAGAGGCCCTCCCAGCCGTCCCACTGCAGCGAATAAGTGCCCACCGGGTCGCCGTGGTAGTCCGCGGTGCCGGCGCTGAGCAGCCGGTACGGGTTGCCCTGGCTGTCGGGGCAGAAGCCCCGGTCAAAGAGCAGCCGCAGCCCCGTGCGCGAGTCGTCGCCCAGCTCGTGCTCCGTCGACGCGCCGGTGGCCGCGATGGCGGGCACCAACCACTGGCGGGCCGGCGCGGTGGGGTCGGCTTCGCGCACCAGGTGCAGCGTGCCGGCGGCGGTGGAAATTTCCTCCTGGCCGGCGCCCACCTGCAGCTGCTGCCAGGCGGTGGGCAGCGTCTTGTCCAACTCGTCGTTGTCGTCGGCCGACTCCTTCAATAGAAAGCCGGCGGTTTCGTTGGTGCCGCCCGCGCGCAGCACCGCCCCGGGCCGGGCGCGGTAGCTCAACTGGCGGGCCGCCACGTCGCGCAGGGGCGTGATGCGCAGCTCCTTTTTGTCGGGCTGAAAATGCAGGCCCAGGCAAAACTTGTTCTGCAGGGCCAAGAGCAATTCCGGCACGCTCAGGTCCGGCAAGTGCCGGGCCGGGTTGAAGGGGCCGCCCTCGGCCTGGCTGGCCGGCAGGGCGCGGTCGGAATAAATCACCAGCTGCTGGATTTCGGGGTCCTCCACCCAGTCGCCGGTTATCGTGTAGCCAATCGTGGCCAGCAGCACCTGGCGCAGCACCGGCACGAGGTAGAGCATGGGCACGTACACCTGGGCGGGGCCGGCCGGGCCCAGGGACGGGTGGTTCAGGATGCCCTTAAACGCCGGGTTCTTGTCGTCGAAAAACGCCGCGTTGCGCACGGGCGCCAGCACGTAGCCGGCCCCGACCGCGGCCCGCTCAAACACCAACGGGGGCAACTCCAGCGCCGGCAGCTGCACGCCGGCGAGCTGCTTGGCCAGGTCCGCGGCGTCGGCCACGAAGTTGTAGCGCAGGCGCTGCTTGCCGGCGTCGTAGCCGCGGAACACCAGGCTGCCGCGCTTCCAGAGCACGCCGTCCAGGTAGCAGTCGGTGGGCTCCGGCGGCGGGCCGCCCGGGCCCCGGAACAAGTGCGGAAACTTCAGAAAGCGCGGGTTGTCGCCCACGGCCGGCACGTCGAACGGGTAAGTGGTGATGCCGGGAATGGCGTCGGTTTCGAAGTAGGGGTTGACGATTTCCAGGGCGATGTCGGGGCCGGGCAGCGCCAGCTCGCCGGCGGCGGTCACGAAGCGAATCACGGCTGGGCCCCTTCCCCGCCCGACACGGGCGCCACCGCGAGGCCGGCCGGGGCAACCGACAGGCGCGGGGTAAAGAGCCGCTGGCGGGGCAGCTGGAAATCAAAGTCCAGGGCCTTGAGCTCGCCCGGGTTTTCGTCGGCCAGGGGCATGGACTTGGCCTTCACTTTGCCGGCGAAGTACACTTGGTCGGTTTGCAGCGTCACCCGCTTGGCCAGCAGAAAGTCCTGCAGGGCCACGAGCTGGGCCCGGCGCAGCGGGCCGCTGCTCACGCTCAGCACCGGCCCGCCCGACTTGTCGAGCACCAGCGTGTCGCCCAGCAGCGGGTCGTAGCCGGCGCCGAGCGGGCGGTCGGCCTCCTCGGATTTGACGTCCAGGGCCGTTTTGGCCCGGCCGGTGCAGGCCAGCGTGCTGACGCCGCCCAGCGAGTTGGTGTAGAGAAAATACCGCGGCTTGGCCACGTAGTTGCGGTCGAGCTGATAGCGGCGCCGCTCGCTTTGGGCCACGCCGGCCGCGTCGCTCACCCACACTTCCCAGCCGGCCACGGCCTTGCCGCCGCCCAGGGCCAGCTGCTGGTAGCCGGCCGGCAGGCAGTACACTTCGTAGCGGTGCACGTTCTCCACCACGGCGGCCACGAGCTCGCCGGCCGTGCCGTCGGCGTAGCGCACCCGCACCTGCACCTGGAAGCTTTCCAGGGCAAACGAGTCGGGCATGAAGTACAGGTACTCCGGCTGGTCCGGGAGGCACTTCTTGTCGTTGGGCTCCCAGGTCAGGAAGGGCTTGGCGCCGGCCTGGTACGAGTTGAACCAGGTGGCGGCGGGCAGCTCAAAGAAGTCAAGGCCGCCGAACACCACGTAGTGCTGGGCCTGGTTGCTGAGCGGCGCGGCCACCGGCTCGGCGCCGTATTTTTCGGCGTAGCGGAAGTAAAAGCGGCGGAACAGCGAATCGGCCCGGCTGGGCGCGGCCTGGCTGACGGCCGGCAGGTGCTCGCTCAGGTAGGAGTCCAGCAGGGCCTGGGCGTCGAACACGGTGCGGCCCGCGCGGTCGGCCGGCTGCTCCTGGGTGCCGCCCACCGGCACGAACACGTTGCTGCGGTACGCTTCCTCCACCCACACCTCGCACACGAAGGAGAGGTTGGGCTTCAGGGTCGGGTCCAGGCGGTAGTCGGCGCCGGCGTCCAGGGCCAGGGTGACCGGGTTTTTGCTCCAGTAGAAGCGGTAGGGGTTGACCTTGACCTCCACCTGCCGGCTGGCGCCGCGGGCGTCGGACACGGTGCAGACGAAGGTGCCGGCGCCCAGGGCCAGGCGCGTGGCCGTGGTGGGCCCGTCGGCCCAGGCGAAGGCGTAAGGGGGCAGGCCGCCGCTGGGCACCAGCGTGACGTTGTTGTCGCTCCGGTTGACCAGCACGTCCAGGCGCGAATCGGTTCCCACGGCGACCACCACGGTGGTGCTGGCCCCGCTCTCGTCCCGCACGGTGCACGTGTAGGTGCCCGCGGACAGGCCCGTCCGGCCGGCCGTGAGCGGCGCGCCGGGGTCGGCCCACGTGTAGGTGTAGACGCCCGCGTTGCCGTTGCTGGCCACCAGGGTGATGGTGCCGGTGGCCGTGCCAAAGGCGCCGGTGGGGGTGGTGCTGACGGCCACCTGCACCGGGCGGATGGTGTTTTCCAGGAAATTGAACCAGCTAAAGCCGGTGGAGCCCCCGTAAACGGGCAGCTTGAAATCATACCGGGGGTTGTAGGTGGTGGCCTCAATGACGAGGCCGTTGACCAGGCCCGCGTGGGCGTTGTACCCGTAGAGGACCGCCGGGTCGGTGCCGGTGCCGAACGTTTTCCGCACCGTGTAGGCCCCGGCCAAGCTCAACTCCTGCAGCAGTTCCGTCACGGCGAAGATGACGCCGTCCACCGTGTATTCCTGCGCCAGCTTGGGCGTGACGAGGGAGTCGGGGTCCACCAGCCGGTACTGGCGCCGCAACAGGTTGGCGTTGCCGGCCACGGCCGTAAATCGCCAGTAGTTGCCGTCTATCCACACGTCTGTCCAACTGCCGACGGCGTCGGACGGACGGATGTAAAAAAGTCGTTGTATCGCTAAGCGTTCGCCGGCCATCAGGAGAGGAATTTGTCGGGGTTGAAAGTCAGCTCCTCGGTGGCCGCGGCCCGTAGCGAGAAGTTCATGCGCACGCCCACGTGGCCGTCGCCGATGGGGCCGATGTGCTCGGCAAAGGCGTCGGAAAGGTTCAGGCGCACCTCGTAGGTGGCGTTGAGCTGCTGCTCCACGCCGGCCAGGATGTCCTCCGCGATTTGCTCGCAGGCGTCGATGGCGGCCTTGCGGGCCTGCACGTCGCCGGGGGCTTCCCGGCGCAGGATGTAAAAAGCCCCGTTGAGCAGGCGCTGGCGGTGGTCGCCGCCGTTGTCGTCGTAATCAACTTGGTAGTTTTGCAGCACCATGAAGGCCTGGCCGGCTTTGGCCTTGAGCTTGCTTTTGAGCGCATTATAAAAATCCGTCAGGTCAAGCTGCCGGCCAATGGGGTCGGCGCTGATGCTGATTTCCAGAAATCGGCTGTTGGCGGCCGTGTGCTGGATGTCGAGGTGGCGGGCGGCCCAGTCCTGGAACAGGGCGGTGTAGGCGAGCAGGCGCATCAGGCAGGGACTTCATCGGCCCGGAACACTTCGGCCTTGTTGACGGCAAAGGGCAGGCCCGTGCGCAGGCTTTTTAACCGAATCTTGCCGGTGGTGGGGTTGTAGTCGACGACCCGCACGGGGTGGCCGTCGGCGAGTTTGCAAATCATCGTTTTGATGGGAATGAGGACTTTTTTCACGGAGGAAGGGATTAGCGGGGTGGTTGCTGCTCGGCCTGCCGGCGCAGCTCCTGCGCGCGGCGGGCGTCGTCTTGCATGCGGGCGAGCACGTCGCGCACCAGCTGCTGCTCGGTTTGGGCCAGGGGGCCGAAAATGCCGCCGCTCATTTCCCGGGCCACGTGGGCCCAGCCGTCGGGCGACTGGGTGGCGGCGTCCTCGTTGGCCGGCGTGAACACCAGCGGATAGTCGCGCTCAAGCTCCAGGCGGCAGCCGCGGTACCAGGTGTAGACGGCTAACTTTTCGGCGTCGGGCAAGTGCTGCAGCTGCCGCGCGCGCGCGGCCACGTGCACCGGGTTGAAGGCCTCGCGCCGGTCGCCGTCGTACTCCACCGCTTTTGGCCGGTATTTCCGGCGCTGCGGCCGGTAAAGCACGGCCACCAGCTGGTCGAGGTGCGCCGGGTCGTGGCCGGCCGCGTAGGCCCCGAAGTAGGCGTCGGCGAAGGTGAACTCCAGGAAGCGCAGGTTGCGAAACCGCTCCCGCGGGCCCCAGTAACGCCGGCGGCGCCAGTCCCGGCGCCAGGGCAGCCGCACCCACGGCAAGAGCTGCGCCGTGAGGGTCAGCTCGGCCAGCACAAAGTCCGTGAGCCACTTGATTTGAATGATTTGCACCGCGGTGAAGCCCAGCACCACCGTGGCCAGGGGCACCTGCAGCAAGACGGCCAGCAGGCGGATGCGCAACTGCATCTCGTCGGCGTTGGAAGCGTAAAGCGCACTGACCACCCGCAGCAGCAGCGGCCGGGTCAATTCATTCCAGGTGGCGGGCACCGCACGGGGGCGGCCATTAAGTTGTACGTCGTGCACGGGGAAGAGCAGGTGTTTGAACAAAGCTCCTCCCCTGCCTCCCCCGAAAAAAGGACACAAAAAAGCCCCGCCGGGAGGGCGGGGCTTGGGGGCGCGAGCGGGAAATGCAGGCCCTACGCGAAGTGCATGTCGGCCAGTTCGCGGCCCACCGACCGCACGCCGGCCAGGATGCGGTTCGTTTGCTTGGCGCTGGGCTTCTTGCTGCCGTTGATGTACTGGGCCAGCAGGCTTTGGGGCATGCCGATGCGCGCGGCCAGGGCCGCGGCGTTGATGACCTTGTAAAAGGCGAAGAACTGGGCGAGGTCGAGCACGACTTTCAGGTCGGCTTCGGTGTAAGCATGTCCTGCCCCGGCGTGGTGCAGGTTCAGGGCCTCGACCAGGTTGGCTTTCAACTCGGCCAGCGTGCTGCCGACCGAGTACACGTCTTGGTCCGTGGCGTAGGCCGAGTACCCGGTGGGGGTGCGCTCGACGATGAATTCGATGGGTTTCATGCGGAAGATGGAAGTGGTGAAGGAAAATCAGGCCGGGCTAGCTAAGCCCGGCTTGTTTGAGGATTTTAGCGGCGAGCCCGGTGCCGACTTCGGCGCTGCCGTGGCTGGGAAACGTTATCTGCCCCGCGTGGTCGGGGTGGCGCAGCGTCACGTGGCTGCCCGATTGGCGGACGACGTACCAACCGGCCCGTTTCAGTTTGCGGAGGAGTTCGCTGCTTTTCATGTTGTAAAGGTAATACATTAATTACCTTTACACAATTGATGCGGTGATTATTTTATTACTTATTTAGACAAACAACAAAAAAGCCCCGCCGGATGGACGAGGCTTTACTGATTGCTGCGCGGCATTTACTACTCGGGCCCGATGGGTGTGCCCGTGAGCCAGCAGTAAATGCCGCGGGCCACTACGGCCACCACCAAGGCGAGGCCATAGTACTTCATTTTATCCTCGTCCCAACCGCCTGGATTATAGCTCATGCGACGGGCGTGATGAACCCGCCGGCTTGTAAATCGTGGAGAAAATTTATCATGGAATCGGTGCGCACCACGGCGCCGGTTTGGATTTTGCAGCGGTCGGCCATGTCGACCATGAAGTCCTCCACGCTGACCGAATGAATCCATTGGTGGTCGAGTTGGCGCAAGGCCTCGACTAGTTCCAACGGGGTGGCGGCCTCTATCTGGCCGCCACCGAGTATTTCGTATTTCATAAGCGGGGCTTAGCGGGTGGCCAGCGCCGTGCGGCGGCGCTGGTAAAAGGTGGCAATGTCGCGCTGGTTAAAGGTAGCAAATTCGGCTACCGGCAGCGCGGGCGTTACGAGGCGCTGCTTCGAAAAGTCGACCAGGTTGGCCAGCAATTTCACCCAGAAGCTGATTTTCTCAAAGCTGGTGGTGCCGCTGTGCTGGCGGAATTCAATGGTGCCTTGGCGGAAAAAGCTTTGCACGTTCACCTTGTGGTAGCGGCTGCCCCCGTTGGCGGCTTCGCTCAATTCCTGGGCCGTGGTGGCGCCCAGAATGGCGGCTTCGGCCTGGGCCTGGCTGCGGCCGCGCTGCAGGCTCCGGCAGTAGGTATTGGCGCTGCCGCGGCGGTCGGCCGGTACCAGCTGGTCGAGGGTGGGTTCGAGCACCAGGTAGTTGCGCACCAGCTGGCGCATGTGCTCGATGCTCAGGTCGCGGGCGCCCAGGTGGACGTGCAGGCCGCAGGAGGCGTTTACTTCGGCGTTGCAAATCCGCAGGGCCCGGCAGGCGCGCTCCAGGTCGGCCAAGCCTTCGAGGCCTTGCAGGACCGGGCTTACCAGTTCGAAGCCGTTGGCGCCGCGTACGCTGGAGTCGCTGACGATTTTCCAGTAGGGGGTGGCGGTGTGGGTGTAGCCGGCGTCCTGAGCTTCGAGGCCCTGGGCGCGCAACTCGGCGAGCAGGGCGGCGCGGGTTACGCCGTAGGCTTCGATTTCGACGCCGAAGGTCCGCGCGAAAGGCCCGGGGCTGAAAGGCGCCAGGGCCTGCTGGGCGGCGGTGCGGGTGGGCGTGACCAGGGCGCGCTCGGCGCCGGTGGCAATCCAGGCGGCGTAGACGTTCTGGGCGAAGCCGTAGCCTACGCCCATCAGGGTGGCCACCTCGGTGCGGGTGAGGCCGAGCTGGAAAAGCTGCTGCATTTTCCAGGTTTTGGTGGTTCCGGTGGTGGCGAGGATTTGGGCGGTCGTCATGGCAAGGCGTTGTTTTGCTGTCGTTTAGTATGACAAACAACGCATCCTTCTGGCCCCCAAGTCAAGTTAAATACCTTATTTTTGAGTTGTTTGGCGCAGATTCCACGCCCGGTATAATTATTAATTAACTTGGTGCAATCACATTCTTCCTCCTTATCTTTGTCACATCAACCCAGGTGACTGAGAATGCCGAAGTTGGTGAATGTAAAAGGCCCCCGTTTCTGCGGGGGCCTTTTGGTTTTATTAGGCCTGGGGCCTTTTTCGCAGGATTTGAATCGTTCGCTCCGACTCCACCAGCGCCTCTTCCAGCGCCATGGCCACCTCCACGATTTTGCGCTCCGTGTCAGTGGGCGGGTTAAACTGGATGTTGTAGCGGTCGAAGAACTTCCACATGTCCGCGTCCTTGACGCCGCGCACCGGCACGAGTGGCTGGTTGGGGGCTTCCTCTTGGGGGTCTTCGGCCATAGTCGGTGCAAGTCGGGGAAATCGCTGCGAACGTTCCGGACCATCAGCCCAGCACATAGGGGTCATGCTCCCCCTCTACTCCCCGACCGTTTTCTGACGGCCGAGGGCGGATGGATTGTAGTTTACCAGAACGTTCGCGCTACGAAGATAAGGCCTCAGCGCTTGCGGAAAGACAAAAAGGAGAACTTCCCCTGCAGCCAAGTCAGCAACGCGGCGCCGGCCGCGACCAATAGCGCGAACACCCACCACGGCAATTTGCCCTTGGTGGTCGGGGCGGTGGCCACCGCGCCCGGGGCCGTGGCAGCCGCGGTGGCTTTGACCTTGGCCGTGGCGGTGGGCGTGGCCACGTTGCCATTGCCCTGCTGCAGGGTGATGGTGACCGGGCCGGTGAACTTGTATTTGCCGGCGGGCGGGCCCGGCAGCAATAGCGCGGTGCTGTCCGTGGGCACGACCATGGGCGCGCGCCAGGCCTCTCGGCTGCAGCCTACAACCAGCAACCAACAAGTAAGAAGCAGGAGCTTATTCATGGCGGAGCAGCTGCTGGCGTTTGCTGGGATTGTAGTAGCGGCGCACTTCGCGCTGCGCCGCGCGGCGCTGGGCCTCGCTCATGGTCTTGGGCGCCGCGGTGCTGCGATAGCTGGTCGCGCAGCCGGCGACCAGCAGCAAGCCCAGCGTGAAAGCGGTGAGGGCAGCACTCACGCACACATAGATTTTTACTAGCTTATACATCAGTATTTGGGGTTGTCGACCACGTTGGCTACGGCCGCTATCATTCGTTTCAGTCGCCAGTTCACATAGGCACCCTCGCCTTCGCGCTGCAGCGCGCCACCGCCACCGGTGTTGCCGCCTACCGCGCGGCAGCTGGGGCCGGTGCCCCAGACGATGAGCATTTCGACGTGGCAGATTTCGGCATGGCCCCAAGTGAAGCCCAGGAGGTCACCCGGCTGAGGCGCGGGTCGGCCTGCCAGCTGCACGCCGTGGCGCCAGATGGTATGAGCGGCATCAAACCAGGATTTGGCTTTGCCGAAACGCGGGACGAGGAGTCCGGCGCGGCGCAGCTCCACGACGACGGCCCAGGAGCACCAGGCGTCGCCGATGCGGCCGCCGGCTTCTTTGATGAGGGCTTCGACTTCGGCGCCGCGGTTTTTGCCGCGCTCGCGGATGCCGACGAGCTTGTTGGCTTCGGCAACGATGCGGGCGCGGAGGCCGGCACGGCCGTCATCGCCAGGTTGACCATAAATGCGCCCAGGCAGAGCAAGAAGGCAATAGAGAACAAGGAGTAGTTTAATCGGGTGCATCGCATTTGGAAGATGAATTGATTGACTTTGCGGCGCTCGCGGTACACCGCCAGGCGGTCGGCGTAAATGCGCTCGTCCTGGTAAAGCGGCTCCTTGAGCTCCTGGCTGAGGTTTTCGTAGAGCTTGGCGTCTTTCTCCAGCGATTCGCCCTGGTACTTGTAGAAGCCGGGCAAAAACTTCTCGTACACGAAGAGCCCCCCGTGCAGCACCCCGCTGAAGAGCATGGCGGCCAGGCCCAGGGCGTTGAGGATTTCGATGCCGAAGCTGCCGGCCGTGGGGTCGAGGACGCGCAGCACCGGCGGCAGCAGCGCGAAAATGAGGCCGGTGATGAACAGGCCGGCGGTCGCGCGGCGCAGGTAATGGGGGATGGTCATTTTAGTGCTTGATGAGGTACTCGGTGAATAGGTCCTTGACTTTGCCGATGTCGGCGCTGATTTGGTCGATGCGCTTCTCGATGCGCTGCTCGATGCTGCCCACGCGGCTCTCTAGCGCCGTGACCCGCTGCTCGGTGCGCGTGGCCAGCAGGATGTTGTCCTGCAGCTGCGCGTCGCGCCGCTGCTCTTGCTGCAGGTGGCGGGCCCGGCGGGTGGCCGTGAGCAGGTTGAGGATGGCCGTGCTGACCGTGGCCAGCCCGAACAAGGCCCCCAGGCTTTTGAATAAAAGGTCCCAGTTCATTAGAAAAAGCGGTAAGTGGGCTTGTGGGACGCGTTTTCCACCACGACCCGGGGGGCGGTGGGCGCGGTGTAAGCCGGCGAAGTGAAGTAGGCGGCGAAGCGCGTGAGCGAGGCCGTTTTGTTGAGGTATTGGCGCAGCTGGGTCACGTACACGTGGCCGTCGCCCAGGGCCTGCTGGGCCTTCATCGTGAGGAGCTGGCTGAAGCTGGCATCGGCCTCCTTCGAATTGGAATCGTCGGAGCGGTACATGTTCAGCTCCAGCGCGTCGCCGTTGAAGGCCAGGCCCACGTCGCCGTTCAGGGCCTTGGCCACCACCAGGTGGGCCAGCGCCGGGCGCAGGTAGAGGTCGAGCAACTGCGCGTTGTCGGGCGTGAGGTCGCGGTCCTTGAGCTGCTCCTTCAGCTCCGCGTAAAACGCGACGCCCAGTACTGGCGCCAGGTCGAAGCGCTCCACCTTCCGGAGCGTGGGCAGCAGGGCCAGGTAAGTCAGCCGCGAATCGTTGATGGCGTAGTGCTCGCTGAACTCCCGAGCGGTGGCCAGGAAGTACTGGTGGGTGGCAAAGGCCGCCGTCGACGCGCCCCAGGCCGCGAACTCCGGCGCGTCGAGGTGGGCGTCCAGGTGCTCCAGCACCTCCTCCAGGGCGTTGTAGCCCTTGCGGCGGAAGCTGGCCTTCAAATCGTTAATCTGCCACTGAAAGGCGGTTTTGCCGCCGACCAGGTTCACCCCCGAATCACTGATGAGCACCTGCAGCAGCGGCATGTACTCCACCATGGCCAGGTTGGCGGCCGCCAGCTGCAGCAGCCGCAGCAGCTCGCTGCGCACGTCGGGGTTGCCCGGGGCCAGCAGCGCCTCCAGGTCGGCGTCGCTCAGCGCCTGCAGGTCGTTGTAGAAGGCCCAGCCCAGCAGCGGACGCAGGCGCTGCGTCTCCACGAGGCGCAAGTCGGGCTCGATGTTTTCGAGGTCGGTCCCGCTCACGTTCACCCGAACGTGCTTGCAGAATTGCTCGATGGTGCGGATGAAACTCATTTGGACTGTTGTTGCGCGTCGGCGGCCGGCGCGTCTTTCGAGGCGGGCTGCATGACGAAGGGGTTGAGAAAGCGGAACTTGACGGGCTTGCCGTTCACCGTCCAGTTGTTGTAGCGGGCGATGAGGTTCAGGGGCGCCAGCACCAAATCCAGGTGGAATTGGGCGGTGCTGACGAAGTTGTTGAAGAGCACCCGCGGCTCGGAGCCGCCGCCGGCGCCGTCGCCCATGCCCTTGCCGGGCGAGACGCCCATCAGGCTCGGGGCCACGCCCACGGCGGTGTAGATGTGGGAGCTGGCCTCGGCCGAGTCCTCGATGTAGAGGCCGTCCTTGAGCTTGTCGTCGATGGCCGTAATTTTGAAGGCCTCCACCTCCAGGTTGGTGCGCTTGTCGAGGATGGTGGTGGTCATCACCGTTTTGCCGGCGCCGTTCGTGCCCGACATCACGTTGTCGAAGGCCGTGAGCTCGTCGTTGATGAGGCGGATTTTCTCCTCCTTTTCTAGTCCCTCCCAGTCGCCGTACTTCCACTCCCAGTAGGCCGAGTGAATCGAGACCAGGTACTTTACCGACAACTGATTCTTGAACAGCGACTTCTTGAATTCGGGAATGGCGGCCGCCACGTCCAGCCAGCCCGAGCGGCGCACCGAGTTCCAGCTAGCCAGCTGGTAGAGGGCCTTGTCGGGGCTCGGGATGCTGATGGGGTAGATGTACTTGAACCCGTCGGTGCGGCTGCGCAGCTGCGCCACTGCGTCGTCGTAGGGGTCGAGGATGGGCACCTGGGTGGCGTACTCGTCGGTGGCGGTGCCGCCGTTGTCCCAGTTGGCGTTGATGGCCACGTGGGTGGGCAGGCCCTTGCCGGACTTGGGCTTCAGGTACCGCGTCCAGGGCGCCTCCTGCTCGGAGAGGCGCACCACTTTCTGCCGGTTTTTGGAGAGCACCAGCTCGGGAAACCCGTTGGAAAACGTGTTCACGTCGTGCAGCGCCTCGAAGGCGTAGAGCGGCACGTTGGAAGCCTCCATAAACGCCTCGATTTCGGGCACTTCCTGGGCCTCAAAAATCTTGGCGCCCTCCTTGGTAACGCCGGTGATGATGCCGTAGACGATGCCGCCGCCGTACATCATGCTGGTTTTGCGCTCCAGCACGGAGGGCAGCACGGTGTTCTTCTCGATGTCCTTGATGACGGCCTGCGGAAACAGGTTGTCCTCGCCCCAGGGGATGACGTCGCCGCCGGCGTCCGCCTTTTTGACGGGCGTGGTGGGCGGCACTTCTTTCACCGCCTGGCCGCCCGAGCCGCGCAGGGCGGCCGCGGAGGCCGCGCTCATGTTCAGGCGGAAGACCGTGCCCGATTTCTGCGTGTACGCCAGCGTGGCGTCGTTATTCACTACTACTCTCATCCCAACACCACTTTTTGCCCGTTGAACTCCAGAATGAGCCAGATGTGGATTTTCCGCACCTGGCTGCTATTGCCTTGCACGAGGTTGCGCGTGGCGTTCTGGTAGTGGGACGGCAGCCGGCTGTCGGGGTCGCCGACCGGCTGGGGCACGCGCGGCTGCTCCACGCCGGCTTGCCGCCGGCGCGAGAGCTGGCACCGGTGCCACTCCTCGATTTTGCCCCCGGTTTTGCGGCGTTTGTCCGCCGTCACAAACCGAATACTGAACCGCTCCTCCCCTTCTTCCATCTGCCGGAGCACCTCCGTCAGCCGCACACTGTTCGCAATCATCGAGGCAAACTTCCCGCCCCACTACGCCCGAAAAAAGGACAGCAAAACGCCGGTACTGGCTCCCCAAAAACCCTATTCTCACAGCACATGGCCCTGGCGGTGCCGTGGCGGCATTTTTCAGCGTTTTTGGAAACGGAATTTTCTCATTTAGTCACAGAACACCCCGACGTGCACTGTCGTGATTTTGGCAATTGCCAGGGGGCCCCCAGGGGATATACCACATAAAAAAGGCCGTTTCCACCTTGGAAACGGCCTTTTCACTTATAATACGTGGTAGTTACGTGGCAATTGCCACTACACGATGTCCTCATGCAGTGGTCTTGGCCTGAGCCTCGGCATAAGCAACGCATCCATGATGTGCTGCTCGGCGAGCACAGCATCAGCGATGATGTCATCACTGCTCATGACTGAATTGATGGGCTTGATGAACCACTCCTGGGACAACTTACGGGACAACTCAGCCGAGAGGTTGGTAGGCCGCCGGGTATAGCAGCTACGACCCGACAGGATGAGTTGATTATGCATCTTCATCATCAGTTCGCCCTGTTCAAGGAGAGCCAGGATGCGGCCCCATGGAGGGGCCGCATAGTATGTCCTGGGCTTGGTACGATAGATAACGGTAACAGCACGTGCTCTCATGAGTCAAAGGTATTAGGCACTAACGATGATGAGGCCACCCAAGTGAGGGGTAGCCCGGGCCACGTGCTTGTCAATGGATAG
>DASVTG010000508.1:0-3303 GCA_036387695.1 Hymenobacter sp.
GGCCAACGGCATGCTGGGCATTGTGTCGTCGCCCGAGCCTTTTCAGGTGAAAAGTGTGGTGCTGGCCGGCGCCTACGACCAGTACGGCCGGGGCCGGGTGAGCAACTTCCTCAACAGCTTCAACCTGTTGAGCATGTACCTGGAAGTAGACGGCCGCCGGCTGTCGGGGCAGCACGCCACCAATTTTCGCCAGGAGCTGGACATGCGCCACGCCTCCCTCACCACCACGTTTGACTACGCCGACAAGGCCACCATCAAGTACACGCATTACGCGCTGCGGCACCTGCCGTTCACGGTGCTGCTGGATGTGTCCATCACGGCAAAAAAGGACGTGGCCCTCACCGCGGCCAGCGTGATGGACGCCCCCGACGCCCTGCGCGACGTGCAGAACTACTACAACGAAATTGACCGGCCGCACGCCACGCTCAGCCTGCTCACCTCGTCGGCCAAGAGCAGCACGGGCAAGCTGCAGCTGTGCGCGTCCACCAGCTTTTTGTTTGCCGAGCCGCACGGGCAGGAGCCGCGCGTCATCCACGAGATGTGGGACAGCAACATGCACCTCATGAAGTTCAGCAAGACGCTGAAGGCCGGGCAGACCTATGCCTACGCCGTGGCGGGCTCGTCCATCACCTCGGCCCACCACCCCGACCCGCTGAATGAGGCCGAGCGCATGACCATTTTTGCCCGGCTCGAAGGCCGCGAGCGCCTGCTGGCCTTCCACGCCAAAGCCTGGGACGACCTTTGGAAAAGCGACATCCAGATTGCCGGCGATGCCCAGGCCCAGCAGGACGTGCACAGCATGATGTACCACCTCTACAGCTTCTCGCGGGCGGGCACGGCCTATTCGCCGTCGCCCATGGGCCTGTCGGGGCTGGGCTACAACGGCCACGTGTTCTGGGACACCGACTTGTGGATGTTCCCGGCGCTGGCGGTGCTGCACCCCGAAATTGCGAAGTCCATGGTGGAGTACCGTTTCCAGCGCCTGGAGCCGGCCCGGCGCAACGCCTTTGCGCACGGCTACCAGGGCGCCATGTTCCCCTGGGAAAGCGCCGATTCGGGCGTAGAGGAAACGCCGGTGTGGGCCCTGAGCGGACCGTTTGAGCACCACATTTCGGCCGATGTGGCGCTGGCCGCCTGGCAGTACTACTGCGTGACCCAGGACAAAGCCTGGCTGCGCGAGAAAGGCTGGCCCATCCTCTCGGCCACCGCCGATTTCTGGGCCAGCCGCGTGGAGCGCAACGGCCCCGGCCACTACGACATCAAAAACGTGGTAGCCGCCGACGAGTGGGCCGAAAACGTGGACAACAACGCCTTCACCAACGCCGCCGCCCAGGTAAACCTGCGAAACGCCACTGCCACCGCCAAAATCCTAGGTTTGCCCGCCAACCCCGATTGGCAGCTCGTGGCCCAAAACATCCCCATCCTGCACTTCCCCGACGGCGTCACCCAGGAACACGCCACCTACAAAGGCGAGGGCATCAAGCAGGGCGACGTGAACCTGCTGGCTTACCCGCTGAACGTTATTACCGCCCCGGCCCAGATCAAGAAGGACCTAGCTTACTACGAAACCCGCGTGCCCAACGAAGGCACCCCGGCCATGACTCAGGCCATCTTCGCCCTGCTCTATGCCCGCCTCGGCGACGGCGAGAGAGCCTTGCATTTCTTCCAGGATTCCTACCAGCCCAACCTGCTGCCGCCGTTCCGGGTTATTGCCGAAACCAAGGGCGGCACCAATCCCTACTTTGCCACCGGCGCGGGCGGCGTGCTGCAAGCGGTGCTCATGGGCTTCGGCGGGCTGGATATTACCTCTATGGGCATCAAGCAACTCAAAAGCACCCTGCCTAAAGGCTGGCAATCCGTGAAGATTACGGGTGTGGGGCCGCAGCAAAAAACGTACTCTGTAGCCCGTTAGTCAGGCCGTTTTAGCTGTGGTTACTGATCAGTGAGATAGAAGTACTACCTAAACACAGTGTTTCTATCTCACTAATCAGCCGGATGCATCGCACCGTCATGGTTTTTCACCTATTCAGCGGCTTCTGTCTTTCTTACTCAAATCCATTATCATTATCCGAAGCACCCGGCTCTGGCCGGCGGCGGGAGTTGGGTGATTGATCGTCGCCGTCCCTGCCGAAGCGGTAGCTGAAACCCAGGAAAGCAATGCGCGTTTCCCGCTTGTTGCGGCTCACCGATTCGAAGCCAGGGCCATAGGCATTGTAGTTGAAGCGCTGGGTATTGAGCACGTCCGACACCCGCAGAGTAAGGCTTCCCCGGTCTTTCAGCACTGTTTGCTTGGCGGCGAAGTCGGTGTTGAAAGAGGTTTGGCGCCGCCCCTGGGCCGTGACGACCGGCGAGCGGTAGTTGACCGAAACCTGCAAGTCCAGCTTTTTCGTTGGGGAAATAGTCGTGTTCAAGCGGGTGGTATACACGAAGTTGCTGTTGTTGATATCCGTGCTGGGGCCTGATCCTTTGATAATGCGCCGAAAAGCCGAAGCGGTGGCGTTCAGCTTCCAGGAAGAAGTGATACTCGTTGCGCCTATCAGCTCCAAACCGTAGTTGGTTTCGTCACCTAGGTTCACGGGCGTCCTGATAGTCACTTGGTTGCCGGTCAGTGGATCCGTGATTACCCGCCGCAGGTCTTTGATGGTCTGGGTTTCGACGCTGTAAAAAGTAGTGGCTGTTATCGAGTTGGAAGCGCCGAAGAAGTGCTGGCCACCTAGCTCTATCAGGTGAATGTACTCGGGCAGCAGCAACGGATTGCCGGCGCGTAGATTCAGCGGGTCCGTGCGGTCGGTGAAGGGGTTTAGCTCGTCCTGGTCCTGCCGGTCCACGCGCCGCGAGTAGGCTAACTGCAGGCGCTGGTCTTTGGTGAGCTCGTAGGCTAGGGTGGCGCTGGGAAACAGATTCAGGTAGCTGCGCGCAAACCGCTGGTTGGTCGAAAGCTGATTGCCGCGCGTGTTGGTTTGCTCAACCCGAACTCCACCCTGGTAGTTCAGCTTTCCAACCGCGTTGCCATACGTGGCGTAAGCGGCCTGAATGTATTCGCGGTACACAAAGCGGTTGGACGGATCGAAGTTTAGCGGCACGGAGCTGGTGAACCGATACGCATCATCGTACTGGCGAAACACGCTTTTCGCCCCCGTTTCCAATCGACCTTTTTCGCCTAAAGGCCGCACGTAGTCTACCTGCGCTGAGCCCTGATTTAGTTGGTTCTCAAAGGCTTGCTGCTGAGCGGGCGTGCTGCCATCACCTAGGTAATAAAGCTTCGAGTTGATCGTGTTGCGCCCGCGCACCGGCGTGAATACC
>DASVTG010000509.1:0-9219 GCA_036387695.1 Hymenobacter sp.
TGCTTTGCTTGTAGAAATCAATCAAGAACTTGAGCACAAGGCCCGAATTTTCACGAGTAGGCGCAGTGGCTAGGTTCAGGCCGTGGCACAGCTGGCCGTTCATGGGCGGGGTGGGCGAGCCCGCATTGGGCTTGGGCGTGAAAGAAAACGGCCGCGTGGCCGGCTGCGAAGGACTGCCGATGATTTCAAACGGCGTGGCCGTGCCGCGGCCGATGCTCACGTTGGTGCCTTCGAACAGGCAAATGCTGGGGTAGAGGCGCACCGAGTGGTCGGTGGGCAGGTTGGGGGAGGGGCGCACGGGCAGGTGGTAGGTCGTGGCGTGGGTGTAGCCAGTGGCCATCGGTATCACCGTGAGCGCGCACTTGCGGCCACCGGCCAGCCACTTCTCGCCGTTCAGCACGTGGGCCAGCTCGCCCACGGTCAGGCCGTGGGCAATGGGCAGCGGGTCGAGCCCGACAAAGGACTTGTGCTGCGGCTCCATGATGGGCCCGTCCACCAAGTCACCGTTGGGGTTGGGGCGGTCGAGCACCAGCACGGGCTTGTTCAGCTCGGCGGCGGCTTCCATCACGTAATGCAGCGTGCTGATAAAGGTGTAGAAACGCGCGCCCACGTCCTGAATGTCAAACACCAGCACGTCCACGTCGGCCAGCATCTCGGGGGTGGGCTTTTTGGTTTTGCCGTACACCGAGCGCACGGCCACGCCGCTGCGGGCGTCGCGCCCGTCCTTGATGGTGGCGCCGTCGGCTTCCTCGCCGCGGAACCCGTGCTCGGGAGCAAAGATGGCCGTCACGTTCACGCCGCGGGCCCGCAGCGTGTCCACCAAAAAGGCATTGCCAACCCGGGAAGTTTGGTTGATGACCAGCCCCACGCGCTTGTTTTGGAGGAGGGGCAGGTACTTGTCCAACTGTTCCGCGCCAACCACGACGCGGGCCGCGGCGGGCAAATTGGCGCGGGGGGAAGCGGGTTTGGCAGCAGCTGGCACGCCAACCGACGTTTGCGGGTTGCCGCAAGCCGGCATGGCCAGCAGCACTAACCAGGTGATTTTAAAGGAAAAGCCAATCATGAGGGCGGGAATAATGGCCAGAAAAACGGGGCTGCGAAATGCAGCGCCGACAAAGCGGGGCGGTTGCGTGGCCGGTACCCGTTCAAAACGTAGCTTTACGGTCGAATAATGAATGTCGCCCGCTACATTTCGCAGAAGATTGACGGCGGAGCCGATTCCGGCTCCTTTACGTCGTCGGTCACAAAAATAGCCATCATCAGCATTGCCATGGGCTTGGCGGTGATGGTGGTGTCGTTTGCCATCCTGCAAGGGTTTCGCAACGAGATTCAAAACAAGATTTTCTCGTTCGGCGCCCACCTGCAAATCTCGCGCTACGACACCAACAACTCGCTGGAAGTGGCCCCCATTGCCGGGCCGCGGCTGGTGCAGCAGCTCCACGATTTCCCCGAAGTGAAATCGACGCAGCCCTTCGCGGTGAAAACGGCCATCATCAAAACCAAGGACGAGGTGCTCGGCGTGGTGCTCAAAGGCATTGCCGAAACCGACGGCCTTTCGCCCATGCGCGAAAACCTGGTGGCCGGCAAGTTCCTGAGCTTTCCGGACTCGGCGGCCAGCGAAGACGTGCTGCTGTCGCGCAAAGTGGCCGACAAGCTCCGGCTGGTGGTCGGCGACAAAGCCCTGTTCTATTTCATCCAGAACCCGCCGCGCATCCGTCAGTTTCGGGTCAGCGGCATCTATTCCACCGGGTTGGACGAGTTCGACGAGGTGTACGTCATCGGCGACATCCGGCAAATTCGGGAGCTGAACTCGCCGATGTGGGCCGACTCGCTGGTGGGCGGCATGGAAGTGGTGCTCAAGGACTTCCGAACCCTGGACCGCACCGCCGACAACTTCTACGAGCAACTGCCCTACGACCTCAAAATTGACAAAATCACGGACCAGTACGCCCAGCTCTTCGACTGGCTGCAACTGCTCAACCGCAACGTCATCATCTTTCTGATACTCATCATCTTCGTGGCCACGTTCAACATGGTGGCCACCATTTTCATCATGATTCTGGAGCGCACCAACATGATTGGCGTGCTCAAGGCGCTGGGAGCCACCGACAACCAAATTCGGCGCATGTTCTTTTTCCGGGGCCTGTCGCTCACCGTGCGCGGCATGATTATCGGCAACGTCATTGCCGTGGGCTTCTGCGCGCTGCAGTACTTCTTCCACGTCAGTCCCCTCGACCCCGAGAACTACTACATGGACCGGGTGCCGATTTCCTGGGACCCCAAAATGCTCATTATCATGAACTTGGCCACCTTCGTGGCTTCGCTGCTGGCCGTGCTGATTCCCACCTATCTGATTGCACGGATTAAGCCGGTGGTGGCCATTAAGTTCGATTGATGTCTGAACCACGGATTCCTGCGGATTGGTCGGATTGCACGGATTTTGTGGACGATTCTACCTCCTTTAGAATAAGAAAGGCCACTCATCGAGTGGCCTTTCTTATTTGAATCAATGTTCGGTATTGCCGTTCGCGCCGTCCACAAAATCCGTGCAATCCGCCCAATTCGCAGGAATCCGTGGTTCAGAGATACTTAGACTGCAGAATCAAATTCGGGTTGGGGCAAAGAGCGGCCCATTTGTCCCGCTCGCTGGGCCGGGCCACGCCGGGGAAGTCGCCGTGACGGCCTTCAAGGTCGTCAATCAGTTGAAAGTGGAGGTGCGGTGGCCAGTCGCCGTTTTCGGGATAAGGGCCTACGGTGGCGAAAGCCTGCCCTTTTTCCAGCTGCTGGCCAACGTACAGCGCAGTCCACTCTTTGCGGCTTAAGTGGCCATAAAGGCTGTAAAATGTGTTGCCTTCCAGCTCGTGCTGCAATATCACGGTGATGCCGTAGTCGCCGAAATTGGCATTGTCGGCCAGGCTGTGCACCACGGCCGGCAGCGGCGCAAGCAGGGAGGTGCCGGCCGCAATCCACACGTCGACCCCCAAGTGCAGCGAGCGAGCTTCCAGTACTTGGCTGAGCCCAAAATGCTGGCTGCGGCGGTAGATAACGCGGTTTTCAAGGTAGCCGCCCACGCCGACAGTGGCGTTTTGAGCCGCCAGCATGGCGTTGACGATGACTTCGAAGGCGGCCGTGTCCCGCAGGTCGGCCTGGGCCACCAGCGGGTTCTTGTCGGTAAGGTCGAGGCGGGTGACGGCGGGGCCGTTGAGGTCAATGGGCATTACGGGGCCAAAATCGGCTTGGTGGCGGCTCAGAAGGGAAGCGAGGGGCATGGGTAAAAAAAGGTTGAACAGGAAAACGCGCAGCCGGCCCAACCAGCGGTTGGAAGTCGCTGTTTAGGGACCATGGCGGGCCCGGCGGCAAGTTACCTTTGCGGCACAGGCCGGGGCGCCTGCGCCCGCGCTTTTGTTTAAGTTTTTGTCATTCCCACCGTTTTAGAACCTACTGGCCCGCGTGCCTACGTAGATTCCCCAATCCCCCTCCTTTACCCCTCGCATGAGTTACCATACCCTTACCGTTGTTGCGCTGACCCAGGAAACCGCCGATTCCGTTACCATTCACCTGGAGCGGCCCGACCGGGCGCCCATTGCCAGCCGGCCGGGCCAGTTCCTGACCCTGATTTTGCCCTGCGGGCCCAACGGCAAAAAAGAGCGGCGCGCCTATTCCCTCAGCAGCACGCCGCACGAGGCCCCGCGCCTGTCGGTGACGGTGAAGCGGGTGCCGGGCGGCTTGGTGAGCAATTATTTGCTGGATACGGTGGCAGTGGGGCAGCAAATCGAAGTAATGGAGCCGCTCGGTAATTTCACCTTGAGCCCCAGCCCCAAGGCCGCGCGCTCGTTGGTGCTCATCGGAGCGGGTTCGGGCATCACGCCGCTCATGTCCATCCTCAAAGCCGTGGTGAACACCGAGCCCAACAGCCACGTGCTGCTGATTTATGGCAACCGCAACGAGGAATCGGTGATTTTTCAAAAGCAGCTCGCCGACCTCGAAGCCAGCACCAACGGCCGCGTGCAAGTAGAGCACGTGTACAGCCAGCCCGTGCAGCCGGGCGGCGCCCACCGCCACACCGGCCGCCTCAACCGGACCATGCTGCTGCGCATATTGGAGCAGCGCCACCAGTTCCCGGCCGAGCAGGCCGAGTATTTCCTGTGCGGTCCGGAGGGCATGATGGAGGAAGCCCGCGCGGCTCTCGACCTGCTGAAGGTGCCCGAAACCCGCATTCGGCGCGAGAGCTTTGTGGCCAGCGCCGACACCGCCGAGGTGGCCTCGGCCCAGCCTAACGGCCACGGCGACGTGTCGGACAGCGCCGCCGACAACACCAAAAAAACCCGCAGCGTCACCATTCAATACGAAGGCAGCGAGTACGTCATCGAAGTGCCCGCCGGCAAAACCATCCTCGAAACAGCCCTCGACCAGGACATCGACCTGCCGTATTCCTGCCAGGCCGGCCTGTGCACCGCCTGCCGGGGCAAGTGCCTGAGCGGCAAAGTGCATTTGGATGAGCGCGAAGGCCTGTCCGACTCCGAGATGAAGCAAGGCTATGTGCTGACGTGCGTGGGCCACCCCATGACCGACGACGTGGTGATTGAGATTGGGTAAGTGCGGCGTTGAGCCCTGGGACGCGTAGGTGGAAGTAGGACAAGAAAATGAGTTAAAAATTCATTAAAAGACAACATTCACCGGGCTTTTCAAGTCTTGAGATTGCCATTGCCAATTCCGTCGGGGAAGGTAAAACAAGCTCGACGGGCTTGGTTTAATTCGCATTTGATACCCGGTTCCGGCGCGAAAAAATCGTCCGGCGCAGCGTTTGTTGCGTAAAGTGGAGGCTGCCTGCTGCTGAACTCTTGCCAAGGGTATTTTACTTATCATTGTCCTTATGATGCTACTTGCTGAACCTACCGCCGAGTCGGCCACCGATACGAGCCGGCCGCCGCGGCACTACCTGCCCGAAGATTTTATTGTAACCGACTGGGCGGCCATCGAGCCGTTCTTCCAGGAATTGCAGAGCCGGCCGGTGCACACCGCCGACGAACTGGAGCGCTGGCTGCTCGACCGTTCCGAACTGGAATCGGCGCTGAGCGAAGACTTGGCCTGGCGCTACATCCGCATGACTTGCGACACCCAGGACCCCACCCGGGCCGAGGCTTTCCAGTACTTTGTGAACGAAGTGGAGCCCCAGGTGGCGCCCTACGACCACGCGCTGAACGAAAAGATGCTGGCCTCGCCCCACCTGGGCGGGCTGGACGAGCGCCGCTACGGCGTGTTTCTGCGCTCGGTGCGCCGGGCCTCGGAAATCTACCGAGTGGAAAATATCCCGCTCAAAACCGACATCAGCACCAAGCAGCAGCAGTACGCGGCCACGGTGGGCGCCATGAACGTGACGCTCGACGGCCAGGAGCTAACCCTGCCCCAGGCCGCCGACCGCCTCAAAAATCCCGACCGGGCCGTGCGCGAAACGGCCTACCGCGCCATTCAGCAACGCCGCCTGCAAGACGCCGGCACGCTGGATAGCCTCTTCACCGAGTTGGTGGGCCTGCGCCACCAAGTGGCTTTAAACGCCGGGTTCACCAACTTCCGCGACTACATGTTTGCGGCCCTCGGCCGCTTCGACTACACGCCCGAGGACTGCTTCGACTTTCACCGGGCCATCCGCGAAACGGTGGTGCCGCTGATTGACGATTTTGACCTGGAGCGCCGCCAAGACCTCAACTTGCCCGCCCTGCGCCCCTGGGACTTGGACGTGGACCCCAGCGGCCAGCCGCCGCTGCGCCCCTTCGGCACCGGCGAGGAGCTGCTGGACAAAACCATCACCGTCTTCCAAAACCTCGACGCTTACTTGGGCGACTGCCTGCGCACCATGCGCCACATGGGCCACCTCGACCTGGAAAGCCGCAAGGGCAAAGCCCCCGGGGGCTACAACTACCCGCTGGACGAAACCGGCGTGCCCTTCATTTTCATGAATGCCACCAGCTCGCTGCGCGACGTGGTAACCATGCTGCACGAAGGCGGCCACGCCGTGCACAGCTTCCTCACCCGCGGCCTGCCGCTGGGCGCCGACAAGCACCCGCCGTCCGAAGTGGCCGAGCTGGCTTCGATGAGCATGGAGCTGATGAGCATGGACCAGTGGCACGTGTTCTTCCCCAACGAGGACGACCTGCGCCGGGCCAAGAAAACCCACCTCGAAAGCGTGCTGGAAACCTTCCCCTGGGTGGCCACCATCGACAAGTTTCAGCACTGGGTATACGAAAACCCCACCCACACCGTGGCCCAGCGCCACAAGTGCTGGACGGAGATTTTCGACGAGTTCAACCAGCGCACCGTGGACTGGAAGGGCCTTGAAAACTTCAAGCCCTACCTCTGGCAGAAGCAGCTGCACCTCTACGAAGTGCCGTTCTACTACATTGAGTACGCCATGGCCCAGCTCGGCGCCATTGCCGTGTGGCGCAACTACCGCCAGAACCCGGCCGAGGGACTGGCCGCCTACAAGCGCGCCCTGGCCCTGGGCTATACCGCACCCATTGGCCAGATTTACGCCGCGGCGGGCATCCGTTTCGACTTCAGCACCGAGTACTTGCGCACGCTGGCCGACTTCGTGCGAGAAGAAATGGCAACTTTATAAACTTCAGATTTGAGCAAACGAAAACGGCCGGCAAATTTGCCGGCCGTTTTTGTTTGCGCTAAGTTGTGGCTACGAGTTGCCGCTGCGGGCAGGCGGCGGGGGCGTGCTCGGGCACCGGTCTTGCTGTTTCTGCTCTTTCCGGGGCTGGGGGTCGTCTTCCTTGCAGTCTTCGCCGCACGAAGCAAGGCCAAGACTGCCGAGCAGCAGGGCCGGCAATAGCCGACGCAGAAACTTTGTAGAGGTGCGCATGGGGCTTGGGAGGGGAATAAGGTGATGCTGAAATAGCTGACTGTTAAGATACGTAGCTAATCAGAGTTTTCCTACATCGTCCGCAAACAATTAAGTTAGGCGCTTAGCGCGTGCCGCACCAATCCACCACGCTGGCGGCTTCCAGACACGAGAGCGTAACACCGGTAGGGCCGGCTTCACTGTTGGCGGGGCGCGTAGCGTTTTGGTAGCTAATGCGCAGTACTTGCCCGTCTACTTGCTGGGGCTTGTACGCTTCCCATACGGGGCCAGTCGGCCACAGCCGAGTGCCATCGGCTAGCTCCAGGGTGGCTTCCGTAAGGCAAAAGACATTATTGCCGCGGCATAAACGCACCGTAGCAGTAGTGGCGCACGGCTCGGCGGGCTCAGCACCTTCTTTGCCGGTGCAGCCAGCCAAGCCAACTGTGGCCGCCACGCTCAAACGAGCCAGCGCGGGAAACGTAAAAAAGTAACGCATGCAGCCAGGGAGTTAAGGGTTGTGCGGTGTTGACCGTTCATCCCTCTCCTTGGTTGCATGCCGGTGGTTGGCTTACGGCATTTGCACCGTAAACAGCGGCAACGGCGTCAGTTTGGCGTATTTGCCGCCCAAGGACTGCACTTCCGGCTGGTGCAGCTTGAGGTAGTCGTTGTACTGGCGGGCGGCGCGGTCGTATTGCACCCGGAAGCCCACCACGCCGGCATCGAGCTGCTGAAGGCCTTCCACAAAGTTGCGGGCGTTTTCGGTGGGCGCGTTGCCGTTGGGCGCGGCCACCGGGTACAGGGCGTGCAGCAGCGAGTCCTGGGCCGCGTCGTACTGGTCAATCAGCTCCGAGGTGGCCATCGTTTGCTGGGTGTAGCGCCGGGTTTTGAGGCGGGCATTGGCGCGCTCGAAACCTTGCAGTTGAACGGGGTCAATGCCCGCTTGGCCTTTCAGCTCACGCAGCAGCAGCCGGGTAACGCCGATTTTCTGGTCGTCGCTCTCGGTCATGTTGCGCCACTTCACGTCCACGGAATCACGCAAAACGTCGAGCTGGGTTTTGACTGCGGCGGCCGAGGCCGGATTGACTGCGGCCGTTTTGGCGCCGTCGCGTTTGCAGGAAACGGCACAGCCGGTGAATATCAAAAGGACCACAGCCGCCGATTTGGCAGAGGATAGAATGGAATTGCTCATGCGGGGAAAAACACAGATGAAACGCAGCAGGTTCGGCAAAGCTACACCGGTTTGAACTGCTCGAACAGCTGGCGGCAGTCGTGGCAATAGTGCACGGCCCGGCACAGCGTAGCCCCAAACGGCGTGCGCAGCTCCGTATTGTGGCCGTGGCAGTTGGGGCACTCCGCGTATTCCAGAAAGTCCAGGTCCAGCACGCGGTTGCCGAGCACGGGCGGCGGCGAAAGCTTGTGCTGGCGCAAGGCCTGGCGCCCGGCTTCCGTGAGCATGTCGGAAGTCCAGGCTTCGCGCATGCTAATCTCGACTTCCACCGCAGGCACGCCGTGGCCCAGCAGGGTGCGCTCCACATCGCGCTTCATGTAGTCCATGGCTGGGCAGCCCGCAAAAGTGGGCGTGAGGTGCACCCGCACGGCGCCTGTGGCTTCGTCCACTTCCACGCCCCGCACCACACCCAGGTCGATGAGCGAAATAGTAGGAATTTCGGGGTCTTTCACCGCCTGCAACCAGTCGAGGATTTGGGCCTTGTTCATGATGCGCGCGCCTACCAATCGGCAGTGGGGTCGAGGCGAAATACCTCGGCCATTTCGTCCAGCAGCGGCTGCAAGTGCTCGGTGTGCTGCCCGTAGCGGCCGCCAACCACCGGCGTGAGCGTGGCCAGGTCTGGCATCTCAAGCGCCGTTTGGGCCAGTACTTTTCTGATGCTTTCCAGCCAGCGGCTTTGCAGCTCGTCTTCGCCAATAAATAAGCCCGAGCCAATGATTTCCGCTTCGGCGTCCGTCTTCTCAAAGATGCCCAGCGCGTAGGAGAGCGTGAAAGTGAGGGAGCGCTGCATGCGCTCAATGGCTTCATCGGTTGCCGTTCCCAGGCGCTTCATCCACGTGTTGGCGTGCAGGGCGTGGTACTTTAGCTCGCCGCGCAGCTTGCGGGCCACCTGGGCCAGGGGCTCGTAGCTGCTGCCGGCCAGCGCCTCAAAGCGCAGCAACTCGGCGTGGTCGAACAGAAAGTGGCGAGTCAGGCTGAAGTCGTATTCGCCGATGGGCAATTCCACCAGCTGGCAGCAATGGAACTGCGGCGCGTTGCGGGTGAACGCCACCGTGTCGGGCTCCGCTTCGCCAAGCTCGTGCAGCAGCGTGTACAGCGTCAGGCTGTGGCCGAGCTTGTCCTGGGCCATGCTCGAAAAGGCAATGTC
>DASVTG010000510.1:0-6200 GCA_036387695.1 Hymenobacter sp.
CAACAGTTCGCCGGGTGCAAAGCATCGATTATTTTCAGAAGTAAACATAAACGTTTCCAGTGTCAGACACTCAGCAAACTTCCCCACATTCAACCGCTTCCGATGACGTAGGCGACCTTGAAATGCGCATTCGCCGCAAGCTAACGCGTCAGCGTTTCATGCACCTCATTGGGGCCGATTTGACGCTTATTACTCCGGGCCGCGTCGAAGCCGAACTCACCATGGGCGAGCAGCACCAGCAGCAGCGCGGCTTTGCGCACGGCGGCCTCATTGCGACCATGGCCGACTTGGTGGCCGGGTTTGCCGGCGTCACGCTCATCCCGGATAACTTCGGCTTGGTGACTTCGGATTTGAAGATTTCCTATCTGCATCCCGGCATTGGGAAGAAATTAAAAGCCATCGGTTGGGTGTTAAAAGCTGGGCGGCGCCTGCAGTTCTGCGAAGCCGAAGTGTGGTGTGATGACCTATTGATTGCCAAAGCCTCGGCCACCATGGCCGTGATTGAGCCGTTGTAGCGACTCTGAGTCCAGCTCCTGCCCACCTACCAATTCCTGCTTAAGACCCCTGCTTGTGTCACTGCTTACCATCCGCCAACCCTCCGTTCGCGACTACTTTCCTTACGAACCCACCGACGACCAATCCCTGCTGTTCACGCAGCTCGACGCGTTTTTGCGCGACCAGATGCCCGGGCGCAAGGTGTTTGTGCTGCGCGGCTACGCGGGCACCGGCAAAACCACCGTGGTAAGTGCCCTGGTGCAGTGGCTGCACAAGCTGCAGCGCAAATACTCGCTGATGGCCCCCACCGGCCGCGCCGCCAAGGTGATGGCCGGCTACGCGGGCGTGGCCGCCAGCACCATCCACAAGAAAATCTACCGCCAGACCTCGGGCTCGCCCTCCGAGCGGCTCAACTTCCAGCGCCAGCCCAACCGCACCGAGCAAACCCTCTACATCGTGGACGAAGCCTCGATGATTTCGGACGAAAAAGCCTTCGGTGAAAACGGCTTGCTGGACGATTTGATGGGCTTTGTGTTTGAGAAAACCAGCAACAAGCTGCTGCTCATCGGCGACACGGCCCAGCTGCCGCCGGTGGGGCAGCTGCTGAGCCCGGCCCTCGACCCGGAGCTGCTGGCCCACCGCTTCCGCGCCCATGTGGACCACGTGGAGCTGCGCCAGGTGATGCGCCAGGCCCAGGAATCGGGCATTTTGGTGAACGCCACCGAGCTGCGCGAGGAACTGCGCGAAGAAGCGCCCAACATACAGCTGCACACCAAGGGCTTCGCCGACATCTTCAAAATGGGCGGCGACAAGCTGGAGGACGGCCTGCGCTGGGCCTACCGCCAGTTTGGCCACGAAAACACCACCATCATCTGCCGCTCCAACCGCAACGCCAACCAGTACAACCAGCTCATCCGCCGTGCGCTGTTTGACGCCGAGGAGGAGATTGAAGGCGGCGACTACCTGATGGTGGTGCGCAACAACTACTTCTGGCTGCCAAAGGAGTCGGAAATTGGGTTTTTGGCCAACGGCGACTTTTTGGAAATCCGGAAAGTCATCCGCCGCGAGGAGATGTACGGCTTCCACTTTGCCCAGGCCCTGGTGCGCCTCGTGGACTACCCCGACGAGCCCGAAATCGAAGTGAAGCTGCTGCTCGATACGCTGCACACCGAAAGCCCGGCCCTGCCCTCGGACCGCAACAACGCCTTGTACATGGCCGTGAGCGAGGATTATGCCCACCTCAAAACCAAGGCCGAGCGCTACAAGGAAATGCGCAAAGACCCCTACCTCAACGCCCTGCAAATCAAGTTTGCCTACGCCCTCACGTGCCACAAGGCGCAGGGCGGCCAGTGGCAGGCCGTGTTCGTGGACCACGGCTTCCTGAAGCCGGACGAGCCGCTCGCCGGCGAGTTTGCCCGCTGGCTGTACACGGCCATCACGCGGGCGTCGGAGCGGTTATTTCTGTTGAATTTTCAGCAAAAGCTAATCGGCGACGCGCCCGAGCCGGAGTAGAAGGGAGGAGGTGACCGAGGATTGAGAGGTGAATGTGGGTAAAAATGGCATGAAAAATGCCGGGCTGGCGAGCAGGAATCCGTATCTTGCGGCATTCAGTTATTCACTCTTTTTCTGTAAACCTCACCCTTTTTAACCCATGAAAAAAATGTCCCTGGCAGTGCTGTTTGTGCTGTTCACCGCCCTGCTGGCTTCGGCCCAAACCCGAGAAATCTACACCAGCCCTAAGTTCAAAGAGCTGGCCAAAGACCACAAGACCCTGGCGGTGCTGCCTTTCCGCACCACGCTGCAGCTGCGGCCCGCAGAAGTGAAAAAGAACGGCGGCGCGGAGGGCGTGCGCGTGTTGGAGGAACGCGAAGGCCTGGGCGTGCAAAGCGCCCTGCAGTCCTACTTTCTGAAGCAAAAAGCGAATAATGACATCCAAGTAGACGTGCAGGACGTGGCCAAAACCAACGCCCTGCTCGCCAAAAACGGCGTGACTTCCGACAAACTGGCCACCATGACCATGGAAGAAGTGGCGCAAATGCTGGGCGTGGACGGCGTGATTTCGGGCACGTTCGAAAGCAGCCAGCCCATGTCGGGCGGCGCGGCCGTGGCCGTGATGATGGTGGGCGGCTTTTCGGGGCCCACCAACACCGGCAAACTGGCCATCAGCATCAACGACGGCAAGAGCGGCGAACTGCTGTGGAAGTACGACAAGAGCCTTTCGCGGGGCTTTGGCTCGGACACCAACACCATCATTACCACCATCATGCGCAAGGCTTCGCGTCAATTTCCCTACTCGAAAGAATTTAAAGGCTAAGTTTTGGGTTGGGGAGGCTTCACGGTTTCTTCAGGTCCGGCAACGTAGTTGGTCGTAAATTTGCGAGCTTGGCTGAAACCAGTAAATTTGTTTAACGGCACCCTTTCAATCTCCTTTACGTTTTCCCTTCATGAAAAAAACCTTGCTCCTCTTCCTGAGCCTGACCGCCGCCGCTTACACCGCGCAGGCCCAGGCCACGCAGCCCACCGCCAAAGCTGGCCCCGTGGCTGGCCCCGCCATCACGTTCGAAGAGTCGAAGTATGACTTCGGTTCCGTGGCGCAAGGCGGCGTGGTTGACCACACGTTCAAGTTCAAGAACACCGGTACGGCTCCCCTGGTCATTTCCAACATCGGCACCAGCTGCGGCTGCACCGTGCCCGAGTGGACCAAAACCCCCATCCTGCCCGGCAAAACCGGCACCATCGCCGCTCACTTCAACTCGGCCGGCAAAATTGGCATGCAGAACAAAGTGCTGACCGTGGAGTCGAACGCTGCGGCTGGCGCTACCACGGTTTCGCTGGTGGGCGAGGTGAAAGACGCTTCGGCCAGCGCCAGCGCGGCTCCGGCCGAGAAAGTTGAAGCCGCTACGGCTTCGACCGCTGCTGCCACCGACGCCAAGAAGGTGAAGGACAAGAGCACTGGCACCAAAATGAAGGCCAAGGTCAAGTAAGCCCACGCTGTTCATCTCCTGAAAAAGGGCCGTCTGCTTACGCAGGCGGCCCTTTTCTTTTGACCAAGGCAAACGCAGGGAGCTTGGTTGCAAAGCCAACCATCCCGATTACAGCTCGCGCACGGCCAGCAGCAGGCTAAGCCAACCGGCAATGAGCAGGAGGCCGCCAATGGGCGCAACCGCGCCCAGCTTGGTGATGCCCGTGAAGCACAGCGCGTACAACGACCCGCTGAACACGACGATGCCACCCAGCCACAGCCAGCCGGTGGTGCCCAAGGAGCGCAGCTCGGGGCGCGCCGCCCACAGTGCGCCGATGACCAGCAGCGCCAGCACGTGGTAAAATTGGTAGCGCACGGCGGTTTCGAAGGTGTCGAAGCGGCCGGCTTTGGTGAGCATGTCGCGCAGGCCGTGGGCCCCAAAGGCCCCAATGGCCACGCCAAGGCCACCCAAAAGAGCCGCAAGTTGCAGCAGAAGGCGAGCAGTCATAACAAGAAATGTAAGCGTGAAAAGGATGGGGCGAAGGTAGGCCCCGCGGCCCGTTCAGATTTGGCGCTTGAGGCGCACGGCGGCCGTGCGGAGGCTGCCGTCGGGCCGGCGCAGCACCATGAGCAGGGTGCGGCCGTCCTCGGAATGCAGCATGCGGTCGAGCTGGGTGAGCGTGAACACGCCGACGGGCAAGAAATTGATGCTGATGAGTTCCTCCTGGGCCTCAAGGCCGGCCACGGCGGCGGGGGAGTTGGGCATCACGTTGAGAATCAGGTAGCGGCGGTAGTCGGGGCCGGTGGCCAGCAGGTCGATGCCGCACATGTCGTGCTCGAAGGGCTCCGACAGGCGCAGGTTGGGCCGCAGCAGCAGGCGCTCGTGCGGGTAGTCCACTATCAGCGAAAAGCGCTTGAGCAGCTCGTAGCCCACGTTGCCGTTGCGGGGCACGTCGATGCGGCGGTGCACGTCCGCGTTGTTGGGGAAGGAGGTGAGCACGGAATTCAAGCGGTAGCGGCCCAGCTGCATGGTGACGACCCGGCCCAAATAGCCCGACACGATGCCGGTAAGGCCCCGGCCCAGGTCGGTGGGCAGGCGCTGAGCCGGGGCCACCAAGCGGGGGTCCGAATCGAGCTCCACCGAAAGCGCGTGGCTGGCGCCCGTGTCCAGCACCAGCTTCAGGGGCAAGGTCAGCGAATCGGTGAGTTGCACCTGGGCCGTGATGTAGGCCTTGTTGTTTTGCAAAACCAGGGGTACGCTCGACCACTGCTTGCCGCGGGGAGCCCGGTAAGAAGCCGGGTGCTGGAGCAGCATCTGGTTGATGTCGGGGCGCAGCGTCACCACAAAGCTCCGAAACACTTCCGACCCCAAAATGCCGTGGATGGGCACCCCCACGTAGCCCGACAAGTCCAGCACGTCTTCGGAAAGCACCAGCCAGGTCATGAGCGGGGCCACCACGCCGGACAACTCCACCCGCACGCTGTCGGTTTGGTAGGCCAGCAGGCCGGAATTGGCTTTGCCGCCCGCGCCCACCACGCGGAAGTTTTCGCCGTGGCGCAGCTTCAGGGAGTCGGCCAGGGCCGGGGAGGTGAGGATGGAAGTGCCCACGCCGGTGTCCAGCAGAAAATTAAAGGGCCCGTACCCGTTCAGCAGGGCGCTTACCACCACCAGGTTGCGGTGCAGCTGAATGGTTACCCGCGCCTTCTGACGGCGCGGGTACTTGAAGGCGAAGGGCGTGCCGGAGCCAATGGGTTGCGCGTGCGCGTGCTGGCCCATTTCTCCCCAAAAGCTTAGGAGAAGCAGCAAACATGCAAAACGCAGCAAAAACATGGACTGGAAACGTTACCGGGCCGGTAAATTAAGCGAATATGCCTCGCCTTTATGCATTTGCTCCGGTTTTGCGGCTGCTTTCCTGGTGTGCAGTTTGCGGCCGGGGCGCTAGGTTGGGTTTTCCCAGGGCCCGGCGGGGGCGTAGTGCAGCGCGCCGCCCGCTATGCGCAACGGCGCGGCCACGTTGTTGTGGTAGAGCTGGCCCGTGCCCAGGCCTTGCGCAAAGCCTTGCACGTCGTATTCGCCGGTGAGTTGGGCCACGGCGTTGAGGCCGATGTTCGACTCGAGGGCCGAGGTAATCCACCAACCGATGCCGCGGGCCTGGGCCAAGGCTATCCAGTGGCGGGTGGCGGCGTGGCCCCCCAGCAGCGTGGGCTTTAGCACCACATAGGCCGGCCGCACCTCGTCGAGCAGCGCCGCTTGGCGGGCCGGGCCCCGCACGCCAATCAACTCTTCGTCGAGGGCTATGGGCACGGGCGACTCCCGGCAGAGCGCCGCCAGCGCGGGCCCTTGGCCGGCGGCAATGGGCTGCTCGATGGAGTGAATGTGAAAAGCCGCGAGGTCCGCCAGCTTCGCCCGGGCGTCGGCCGGGGCAAAGGCGCCGTTGGCGTCTACGCGCAGGGTGAGCTGTTCGGGGCCGGCCACGGCGCGGATTTCGGCCAGCAGTTCCAGCTCGGTGGCAAAGTCCAGGCCGCCGATTTTCAGCTTGAGGCAGGAATAGCCCGCGGCCAGTTTTTGCCGAATCTGTTCGCGCATGAAGGGCGCGTCGCCCATCCACACCAAACCGTTGATGGGCAGGGCCGCCTCGCCCGTGCTGAAGGCGTTGCGGTAGAGCTGCCGCCGCCCGCCGCCGGCAAGGTCCAGCAGGGCCGTTTCGAGGGCAAACCCCAGCGAGGGAAAGTCCAGACCCGC
>DASVTG010000511.1:0-4532 GCA_036387695.1 Hymenobacter sp.
AGTTTGACGGTGTAGCTGCGCATGTGGCGCCACCATAACAGCAAACTCACCACCTCACCACTCACCACCTCACCACTCACCACTCACCACTCACCACCTCACACCTCACACCTCACACCTCACCATTTCACCCAGCCAGGCATTGGCAACGCCTTCGTCGATGAAACGTGCGAACTGAAACAGGGCGCCGGGCGCGGAAGCCTTGGGCGGCTGCGTGGGGTCGGCTTCTACCTCGCGCAAGTGGTTGGGCAGCACCAGAAAGGCCACGCACAGCGGGCCGCCCAGTTCCTGCTGCACCTGGGGAAGGAAGTCAGTCACTATCCACTCGGGGCCGTTGAGGCGGCGGTCGGTGCGGCGGCGGGCGTCCATCAGCCAGTGGCGGCAGTGGTGGTGCAGGGCCGCTTGGCGCATGGTTTCGTAGCCTTCGCGCAGCTGGGCTTCGGTGATGGAGCACAGCCAACGGCCGATGAGCAGGCCTGCGTCGGGCCGGTACGTCACACTCAAAAAGGCGGAAGAAGCAAGCTCTTGGTACATGGCATACTGCCGAAAGTAGCGGCGGAGCCGCTAAATCTACGCAATGGTGGGCGTTATCCGATGGTTGGTTGGCAGAGCCCGAATGAGGAGGTTTCCCAACGGACTGCGCTGGGGCGGCTGCTCTGGAAACAGCGGCCCGGCCGGCCATTCGAGCACCTGCCGCAGCGGCTGATGCAGGCCCGGCACCGTGCACAGGTGAAGCGACAATCACAGGCGGCCATGCGGCAGGGCACCGGCGCGAGTACCCCGAATTTCCAATTCGGCCGCCGGAACAACATCGTTCTCACGCGCCGAATTGGAAATTCGGGGTACTCGTTCAGGAAAGCCTGGTTTGTCCGGTGCCGCGAATCAGCCACTTGTAGCTGGTGAGCTCCTCCAGGCCCATGGGCCCGCGGGCGTGCAGCTTTTGCGTGCTGATGCCAATTTCGGCGCCCAGCCCAAACTGCGCCCCGTCGGTGAACGCCGTGGACGCGTTGGCGTACACGGCGGCCGCGTCCACGGCGTTCAGGAAAATTTCGAGGTGGTTGGCGTCTTCTGAAATAATGGCCTCGCTGTGCTTGGAGCTATGTTGGGCAATGTGCGCCAGGGCTTCGTTGAGCGATGCCACGGTTTTCACAGCCAGCTTCAACGACAAAAATTCGGTGCCAAAATGCTCGTCCGTGGCCGGGGCCAGCAGTTCGGCCGGGTACTGCCCGGTGAGCGCGGCGTGCGCGGGGGCATCGGCAAAAACCTCCACGTTGGCCCCGGCCAGCGGCGCGAGCAGCGCCGGCAAATCCGGCAGCCGGCTCGCGTGCAGCAGCAGGCAGTCCAGGGCGTTGCACACGCTCACGCGGCGCGTTTTGGCGTTGGCAATGATGGCGCTGCCCGTGGCCAGGTCGCCGGTTTCGTCAAAAAAAGTGTGCACCACCCCGGCCCCGGTCTCGATGACGGGCACGCGGGCGTGTTGCCGCACGTAATTGATGAGCTGCTGGCTGCCCCGCGGAATCACCACGTCCACAAAGCCCACGGCCGTGAGCAGGGCCTCGGTGGCGGCGCGCTCGGGCGGGAGCAGCGTGGCCACGGCGGGATTCAGGCCGTGGCGGGCCAGCACGGGCGCGGCCACGGCCAGCAGCGCCGCGTTGGAAAAGGCCGCGTCAGACCCGCCCTTCAGCAGGCAGGCGTTGCCGGTTTTCAAGCACAGCGCCAGGCTGTCGAAGGTCACGTTGGGCCGCGCCTCGTAGATGATGCCGATGACGCCCAGCGGCACCCGCACCTTGCTGAGGCGCAAGCCATTGGGCAGCTCTTTTTGAGAAAGGACTGCGCCGACGGGGGAGGGCAGGCTGGCCACGTTGCGCAAGTCGGCGGCCATGCCGGCCAGGCGCTCCGCGGTGAGGCGCAGGCGGTCGTGGCGCGGGTCGCTCTCGGGCATCAGGGCCAGGTCGCGGGCGTTTTCGGCCAGCAGAAAGGGCGTCTCCGCCACCGTGGCGTCGGCCAGGTCGCGCAGCAGCGCGTCGGTGGCGGCGGGGGCAAGCGCGGCTAGCTCGCGGCTGGCGTGCCGAGTGGCTTTGAAAAGGGCTTGCAGGTCCACGTTAGGCGAGAAGGAAGTTAAAAGTTGAGGGTTAAAAGTTAAAACCAAGGTAAATGCACGATTTTAACTTTTAACCCTCAACTTTTAACTTAATTTAAACAAGGTCGGGGTTCAGGAACAAGTAGTCGTAGTGCACCAGCGGGCGCTGGTGCTGCTGGCCCAGCCGCTCCAGGGCTTTGTCGGAGCCGTATTCGGCAATGCCGAGGCCCAGCGACTGGCCGGCCTCGTCGGTCAGCTGCACAATATCGCCTTTCTGAAACTGGCCGTCGATGCGCAAAATGCCCACCGGCAGCAGGCTGCGCGCCTTGCCTGCCGCGCTCAGGGCCGCCCGCGCCCCGGCGTTCACCTGCACCACGGCTTTCACGGCGGCGTGGGCGTGGGCCAGCCATTTCTTCTTGCCCGAGGCCGTTTTGCTGGGCTGAAACCAGGTGTGCAGCACCGTGCCCGCCAGCACGGCCGGCAGCACGTTGGCCGTGTTGCCGTTGGCAATGTGCACGCTGATGCCCAGCTTGGCCACTTTGTGCGCCATGTGGCACTTGGTGAGCATGCCGCCGCGCCCAAACTGCGAGCGCTGCGCGGTGATGAAGCCGTCGAAGCCCGTGGCTGTGGGCGCAATTTCCCGAATCACCTCCGACTCCGGCAGGCGCGGGTCGCCGTTGTAAATGCCGTCCACGTTGGTGAGGATAATCAGGGCGTCGGCGTCGAGCTGCGCGGCAATGAGGCTGGCCAGCTCGTCGTTGTCGGTGAACATGAGTTCCGTGACGGAAATGACGTCGTTCTCGTTCACAATGGGAATGACTTCGCGCTGCAGCAGCTCCTGGAAGCAGTTTTTCATGTTCAGGTAGTGCTGCCGGTCGCGGAAATCCTCTTTGGTCACCAGCACCTGGGCGCACAGCAGCTGGTGGCGGCCCAGCAGCTCGGCGTAGGTGCTCAGGAGTTTCACCTGGCCCACGGCGGCCAGCAGCTGGCGGCTGCGCACGGCATCGGCCTGCGCCGAAACGGTGATGAGGCTGCGCCCGGCCGCCACCGCCCCCGACGACACCAGAACGACTTCCAACCCCTGCGATTTCAGCTCCACCACCTGGGCCACCAGCTGCTCCATGCGGGCCACGTTGGGCAGACCGTTGTCCTGGGTCAGAACATTGGAACCGATTTTAACGACGACGCGGCGGTAGGAAGCAGGCATGGGCAAAACGCAAAAAGGCGCTGCCAAAGCTAGCAGCGCCTTTGGGTTTTTTTGAGTATGAAAGCAAAGAAAGCCGTCATGCTGAGCATGACGAGTGGCATTGTCTCAAGGCCCGTCTAAGGCTTTTACACCGCGGCCAGCTGCAGCTCCTGCAGCTGCTTGTTGATGAAGTCCACTTCCTCAAACGTCAGGTCGAAGTCCATGGCGCGGGCGTTTTGCACGGCTTGCTCCGGGTTGCGGGCGCCCACCAGCGCCACCGTGATGCCGGGCTGCGCCAGCGTCCAGCGCAGCACCAGCTGGCCGAGGGTGGCGTTTTTGGTTTCGGCCAGCGGACGAATTTTGTTGAGCATGGCGTTCACGCGGTTCACGCTTTCGGGCGTGAACAGGCGGTGGCCTTTGCGCAAGTCGCCTTCGCCAAACTCCTGGCCGGGCTTGATTTTGCCCGTGAGCAGGCCCAGCTGCAGCGGGCTGTACACCAACACGGCCTTGTTGTTTTCCACGCAATACGGCACCACGTCGGCCTCAATGTCGCGCCGCACCATGCTGTAGGGCACTTGGTTCGAGGCGAGCGTCACGGTCTTTTCGGCCTCCTGCATTTGGGCCACCGAGTAGTTGCTCACGCCGGCGGCGCGCACTTTGCCCTGCTCAATGAGGCGCGACACGGCCTCCATCGTCTCGTCGATGGGCGTCGTGACGTCGGGCCAGTGCTGCTGGTAGAGGTCAATGTAGTCGGTGCCGAGGCGGCGCAGGCTGTCCTCGCACTCCTTGATGATGCTGTCGCGGCCGGCGTACTTGTACACGTCGAGGTCCTGGCCTTCGTTGTCCTTGGTTTTCATGGCGAAGTCGCCCTGGGCCAGGTCCCAGCGCATGCCGAATTTGGTGAGGACCTGGACCTTGTCGCGCGGCAAAGACTTGATGGCTTCGCCCACGATTTGCTCGCTCAGGCCCATGCCGTACACCGGGGCCGTGTCGATGCTGGTCACGCCCAGGTCGTAGCTGGCTTGGATGGCGCCTACGGCATCGTTTTGCTCGGTGCCGCCCCACATCCAGCCGCCGGCGGCCCAGCTGCCAAAGGTGATGCGCGATACCGAGACACCGGAAGTGCCTAATTCTTGAAATTCCATGAGCATTGGTGGTCGAAGGTGGGAAGAGTGGCCCGGGAAAGAGGCCAGGGCAGCTAACTGCTGCCGGACGCGAAATGTTGCGGCCCGTTTAGGTCGCGGTTTACGGCCCCGCGATAAGCTG
>DASVTG010000512.1:0-5468 GCA_036387695.1 Hymenobacter sp.
GAATGGACGCATCATCTGGATTGCTCTCCCCTTCGAAGCGATAAAAATCCACGATGGTTACTTCGTCCGGACCATAGCTTTTGTTCGAGTCGGTGCTCATGGTTTGCAGGCGGCCGTCCACGACGTAGAAGTCCTGAACGAAGCCGTCCTTGCGCAGTTTGTTTTCGACGTTCACGAGTGAGCGTTCTTCTTCTTTGTCCTGCATGGCGGTGGGGTGTTTGGGTAATGAAAGGCGGAGCAGGAAGGCGCAAACGCAACCCGCCCCCGCATCGGCTATACGCAGCCGGGGCGGGGGCGGGTTATCTCAACCAATAAGAAATCAAGTGCAAATGGGTGGGCGCGTTTAGCGCCCGGCCTGGGCCGTGGCACGCGCCTCGATGGTGGCTTGCAGGCGGTCCACATCGAGCTGCCCGCAAGCGCCGCCACAGCCTTTGGCGCAGCCGGCCGCCGTCTTGCTGAAAAAAGCCCGATAGAAAATGCGCCCCACGTAGAACGCAGCAGCCACAAACAGGGCGCCAATCAGGAAGTACTGAATTTCGACAGAAGTTAGTGCGAGGAGCATGCTGAGTAAACTGAGAGAGAAAAGAAATAGTTTGACCAGCGCAAAACGGCTGCTACCGTCATGAAATCAACAAACGCCTTTGCTACTTCCAAAACTCGCCAATGGTCTGCTGAATTTGGCCGTGCAGATGGCCGTTGCTGGCCACCACTTCGCGGCCAAAGAGCGGGTCGCCGTCTTCGAGGAACTGCGTGACGTGGCCGCCGGCCTCGCGCACCAGCAGAATGCCCGCGGCCACGTCGTACGAATTCAGGTTGAACTCGAAAAACGCTTCGAAGCGCCCAGCGGCCACGTATGCTAGGTCCACAGCCGCCGAGCCGAGCCGGCGCACGCCGTGGCTGCGGGCCATGAACGCGCCAAGCAGGGGCAAGTAGCTGGCCATCTTGCCGAAATCCTTGTAGGGAAAGCCGGTGGCGATGAGCGAGTCATTCAGCGCCGCAATGTCGGTGACGTGGATGGGCTGGTCGTTGCAAAATGCCCCGCCGCCGCGCACGGCCCGGAAGCTTTCGTCGCGGTTCACCTCGTGCACCACGCCCACCACCAATTCCTGGCCCTGCAGCAGCGCCACGCTGATGGAGTACACCGGCAGGCCGTGCACGAAGTTGGTGGTGCCATCCAGGGGGTCAATTATCCAGGTGAACTCCTCTGTTTGGGTGTCGGGCCCGGCCGTGCCTTCCTCCGTGATGAAACCGGCTTCGGGCAGCAGCTGGCGTAGTCCGGCTACCAGCTTGCGCTCGGTTTCCTGGTCCACGTAGCTCACCAAGTCGTGCACGCCTTTGTGCTCGATAGTAGCACGGTCGAATGTGGCGGCTTCTTGGCGAATGAACTCAGCCGTGGTCCGGCACAGCGCGGCGAGGCGGTGGGAAAGTTGGGTGAAATCGACAGTCATATATTGATAAGTCGTAACGGCTGTAGAGACGCGACACTTCGCGTCTCCGGGACCGGGCCATCGGAAAATTGATTTACTGCTGACCGCGCAGGCGCCGAGACGCGAAGTGTCGCGTCTCTACAGCCGTTCATCGGGAAGCAGGGTTCTGTTCTTGCGGCGGCCTCGCACAATAGCCACCAGCAGCACCAGCGCCGCCAGCAGCTGGGTGCCGCGCCCAATCAGTTCGCCAAAGCGCGCATAAAAAGTAACCTCGTCGTTGAGGTGGACGGTGGCGCGGCTGGAGGTCGGAATCCAAGGTGTTTCGCGCTGGGTGATTTCGCCTTTTTGGTTGATGAAGCCGGTGAAGCCGGTGTTGGCCGAGCGGGCCAAGTCACGGCGCGTCTCAATGCAGCGCAGGGTGCCGTAGCTCAGGAGCTGGCGGTAGCCCGGCGAGTCGTGCCACCACGCGTCGTTGGTGATGAGGCCCAGCAGCGTGGCGCCGTTGCGCGCGTATTCGCCCACAAAATCCCCGTAGATGGACTCGTAGCAGATAACCGGGGCCAGACGCAAGGCGGGCTCATTGGCGGGCGCCGGATACACCGTGCGCTCGGCTTGGCTGCCGACGCTGCCTACCGTACCGCCCAAGTCAATGTGCGCGATAACGGAAGCCAGGACGGGCGGGATTTTCTCAACCCCCGGCACCAGGCGCGACTTGTGGTAGAAGGCAATGGGCGCCATGGCCGACGCGAAGTAGGCGCCGGTGTTGAATATGTCGTAATAGCCCAGGTCGTCGCGGTGGCGGGCCGTCTCGCTGGCCGCCTCTTTGTTGGGATAAGAACTGATGGTGGTGATGCCGGTAAGCAGCGTCACGCCGGGATGCCGGGCCAGCCACTCCCGGATGCGGCGAATTTTGGGGTTGCTCTCAATCGTGTTTTCCCAGTATGCTTCTTCCAGCGCGGTTTCGGGCCACAGCACCAGGCGGGTTTGGGGCGTAAGCTTTTGCTCCGACAGGCTCAGGAGGCGGGTGAGCTGCTGGTCGTAGGGCACAAACCGGGCGCCGCCTTCAAATTTCTCCACGTAAGGGTCAAAGTTGGGCTGCACCACGATGACCTCTGCGGTAGCACCTTTTTCCTGGTAAGCAGCTCCAATCAGGTAAGAAAGGCCAATGGGCACCAGAATGGCGAGGATGGGGACGGCCAAGGAAGTTCGCAGCTTGACGAGCGAAGCTGCGCCGTCTCGGGGGCTTTGGGGAGCGGCGGTTTCAACAAGCCCGTCGGCTGACCGGCGGTAGAAATTCAGGGCCGGCACACGTTTCAGCAGCTCAAAGAAGAACAGCAAATTCACCACCCACACCCACACCGAGCCGCCCAAAAAGCCCGTGTACTCATACCACTGCACCCACTGCGGCGCCGCGGCAAAGCCGTTGCCCAGCGTGAGCCAAGGCCAGGTGAGGTCCCAGGTGAGGTGCAGCTGCTCGAAGGCAATCCAGAAAAGGGGCAGCGACAGGTAGCCGATGCGGTTGCCCAAGCGCTTTTTGGTTTGGCGAAAAGCCATGAGCGGCAGGCACATGAGCAGCGCATTGAGCACCACGGCCGCAATGCCGGCGGTGAGTTCGGCGTAGCTCACCCACCACGTGGTGAGGGCGTTCCAAAGCACCAAAAACAGGTAGGTATAAGCAAAAACCCGGCGCTTGCGGGCGCCTTGCTGCGCGAGCTGCCGCTCCATCAGCAAGTAGGGCACCCAGCCGACGAAGAGCAGCGGCGCGAGCCACGCCGTGGGATGCGGCGCCCAGCCACCCCACAGTAGCAGGGCGCCCAGCACGGCCAGCACGCCCGGGCGCAGCTGGCTACTCTTCGCCGTCGACGTCCTCGTCGTCGGCGCGGCGGTATCGGTCTTCGCGGCCGGGGCGGGGCTCGCGGGCGGGCGGGGCAAGATTTCCTTCGACGACAACGACAATTTCTCCTTTGATGGTGGGACGAGCGGCAAAATCTGCTTCCAGGCTGGCCAACGTTCCGGTTACGGTTTCTTCAAACAATTTGGTCAACTCCCGGCTAACCGAAGCCGGCCGTTGCGGGCCCAGCACCTCGGCCAGCTGGCCCAGGGTCTTGACGATGCGGTGCGGCGACTCGTAAAAAATCATGGTTCGGGTTTCCAGGGCCAGCGCTTGCAGGCGCGTTTGCCGGCCTTTTTTTACCGGCAGAAATCCTTCAAACGTGAACCGCTCGGCTCCAAAACCGGACTTGAGCAAGGCCGGCACAAAGGCCGTAGCGCCCGGCAAGCACTCCACGCCCAGGCCACGCGCCAAGCACTCGCGCACCAACAGAAACCCGGGGTCAGAAATTCCGGGCGTGCCGGCATCCGATACGAGGGCCATAATTTCGCCTCGCTCCAGGCGGTCGAGCAGGCGGGGCACTTGTTGGTGCTCGTTGTGCAGGTGGTAGGAAAGCAGGGGTTTTTTCAGGCCCAGGTGTTGCATCAGGCGGCCACTGGTGCGGGTGTCTTCGCAGAGCACCGTGCCCACTTCGCCCAAAATGCGGATGGCCCGCAGGGTGATGTCTTCCAGATTGCCGATGGGCGTGGGAACCAAGTACAGGACCGTGTTGGGCATAGCGCAAAGGTAACCGCTACGGGCAGTGGGCTAATGAGCAACGAAGAACGTCATGCTGAGCTTGCCGAAGCATCTCTACTGCAATGCTAATTCTAATTGGTTGCGCGGGAGAGATGCTTCGGCAAGCTCAGCATGACGGGCCTTTTGCGCATCCCTCCCTCATTAAACGTAGCGTGCGGCCACGGCATCAATTGCCTCGGCCAGGCGATGGTCGCGCTTGGTCACGGTGTTGCCGGCGTCGTGGGTGCGGAGGCGAAATTCCACGTTGTTGTATTCGTTGCTGAACCACGGGTGGTGGTCGAGGCGCTCGGCTTCGACGGCTACTTCGGTGAGGAAGGCAAACGCCGTCTTAAAATCCGCAAAGCGAAAGCTGCGGCGGAGGCTGTTGTCGGTTTCGGTCCACATAACGGCGGCGGAGAATGGATGAGGTAAGAAAGTACAACCCAAATGGCTGAACCAAAGTACACCTTTTCCCAGGGGCTCGGTCAACACCGGGCTTCTCATTGCTTCATCACTTCATCCTTTCCACGAAATGGCCATCGACCCCAACAACCGTCCCATTCGCGTCATCAACGACGACACCACCAACGAAGAAATGGAGGCCGGCCACCACATTCCCAACGCCGACCCGCCCAAGAACGAGGAAGCCCGCGGCGGCTTTGGCAACCGCGACGGCAAGGAAGGTTTTGGTACCGACTCTGCCAACGGCGACACTGCTATTTCGGTAAATGCCAACGCCGACCGCCTGAGCGACGGCCTGGTTCCGGACAACATTCGCACCCCAGACGGCTCGCTGGCCGACCGCCCCAACCAAGACATGCCCGCCGATGACGACGGCACCGAGTCGATAACCCCGAGCGGCCGCCCCGTTGACGAGTTGGATGCCCACGACCACCGGCCTGGCGTCGACGAAATGCTCAACCCGAACTCCCGGGTAGGCATGGGCCAGATGGAGCCCCGGCCCATTCAGCCCATCACGGGCACCGATACCAACGCCGAACTCAACGACCCCAACGCCACCGACACCGCCATCGACCAATAGGCGGCACGGCGGGTGCCGGGTACCGACGAAAGAAAGTTTTCCTTCCCTTTTTCCACATTTCAACCTTCTTTTATCATGCCGTACAAAAGCAATAACACCAACCAGCAATCGAGTGAAAACCACGGCGCTCCCGCTGGCGAAGGCCTGCCCAAAGGCACGGGCGACTTGCCCGTAAACGACCTCGACGAAGCCACCGAGGCCCGCCTGGCGCAAGAAGCCCTCGACGCGGGCATCCGCCACCCCAACCGGAACCTCGACAAGCCCGAGCTTGACAAGCCTTCGTACGGAGGCGGCCATTAGCCTCGCCTAAGGCCCTGCCTTTGCCCGTTTCGTTCAGAACGTCGTGCTGGGCGGAGCCGAAGCGTCTCTCCCGCAATGGTAATTAGTTACT
>DASVTG010000513.1:0-9467 GCA_036387695.1 Hymenobacter sp.
CCTACCACCTCCCCTACTTTGCGGCCCATGCGGGTGCTGCCCGTGGCCGACACCAGCGGCACGCGCTTGTCGGCGGCCATGGCGGCCCCTATTTCGGCGGCGCCCACCACCAGGTTGAACACGCCTTCGGGAATGTCGTTGTCAGCCAGCACGTCGCGGATGATGTGCTGCACGGCCACGGCCGTCAGCGGCGTTTTCTCCGAAGGCTTCCAGATGCTCACGTCGCCGCACACGGCGGCCAGCATGGCGTTCCAGCTCCACACCGCCACCGGGAAGTTGAACGCCGAGATGATGCCCACCAAGCCCAGCGGCTGGTACTGCTCGTACATGCGGTGCGCCGGGCGCTCCGAATGCATGGTGAGGCCGTGCAGCTGGCGCGAGAGGCCCACGGCAAAATCGCAGATGTCTATCATCTCCTGCACTTCGCCGAGGCCTTCCTGCAGGATTTTGCCCATTTCGGCGCTCACCAGCTTGCCCAGCGGCTCCTTGAATTCGCGCAGCTTGTTGCCAATCTGGCGCACGACGTCGCCCCGCTTGGGCGCGGGCACCAACCGCCAGGTTTGAAAGGCTTCCTGGGCAGTTTTGACTACGGCGTCGTAGTCGTCGGTCGTGGCGAAGGCCACGCTGGCCATGCGGCGGCCGTCGGCGGGGGCCAGCACGGTGCGGCGCTCCGCGTTGGCGCTGCCGCCCCAATGGCGACCGGTGCTGTACGCGGCATTGTCGGACGCCACGCCCAGCTGGCGCAGCACGTCCTGAATGCCGTGGGGGTCTTCGTGCGGGTGCGCCACGGTCACGTCGGGCGCGGTGGCTTCTTCGAGGGCTTGCTTCATGGGAATGGGGTGGGAAAGCGAGGGCAGCAATGTAGCCGTAAAGCTACGGAATGCCGCGCCCAACCCGCCGAAATGACCTCGGCAACCTCTGCCCGCGGCACGCGCTTATTTTTGTTAGCCTACCGGGAAACGGGCCGCACCCCCGCGCGCTCCTGCTGGTCGCAGAGCCAGGTCACGGCGTCGGCCTCGTTGTCGTAGAACAGCGGATAGGAATCCAAAGCAGCGGCTTTGCGCAAGTGCAACTCCATCTCCGCGCTCTCGGCGGCCGCGCGCTGGTGCGGCCCGGCCAGGTACGCCGTAAACAAAGGCCCTTCCAACGTCGCGGCTATCTGCGGCGAAAACTGGTCCCGAAACCATTCGTTGAGGTCGGGGCCAGCCAGCGGACGGCGGCGCAGGTCCAACAACCAAAATCGGCAGTTGCCGTGGGCTTTGGCCGCGGCCAGCATGGTTTTGTAGGTTCCCTGCAATTCGGGCGGCGGCAGCGCCTGCAGCCACCGGCCAATGAGGATGCCGAGGTCGGGGCGGTACTCCAGGGAGAAGGCATTGGTCGAAACAATGGGCACAGGCACTGCAATTAAATCAGGATGCCTCCCATTACGGCTTAGCTAAATGCCGGGTTGGATACGGCGCCGACTTCCCCTCACGCCTTGCGCACCACGGGCTCCTGCTCCAGGTGATGCAGGTTGTGGAACACGTCGAAGCTGTCGCGCCGCAGGCCCCGCACTTCCTCGTCCGACAATTGCCGGATTTTGGTTTGGAAATCTTTGTAGTAAGCCACGAACACCGCCAGCTCGGGCACCCGGTTTTCATACGGCACCATGTTCTCGAGCACGTCGTTGAAAAACTGCGGGCTGTGGGTCGTCACGAAGAATTGGTTGTCCTGCTGGGTGGCAATTCGCTCGGCCAGCTGCCCCACGTATTGCGGATACGAGTGCGATTCCGGCTCCTCCATGAGGATGACGGTCTGGCGGTTCGATTCCATGGCGGCCAAGTAAAAGCCGTAGCGCTGCAAGGTGTCGCCGCTGCTTGAATAGGGGTAGGAGAAGCTCAGGCCGTCCACTTCCTTCATCACCTCAAAGCGGCCGGCATCCGGGCGCACGCGCATCCGCAGGCCGTGCTCTTCGAACAGGGTGGCAAACTGGTGGCGCAAATCGGCGTGCGCCTCGAGCACCTGCACCAGGTTGTTGCCGTGGGGCGGGCGCAGCGCCGCGTCGGGGTACCGCCGGTCCAGCCGCGTGTTGCGCTTGAAGCGGTAAGCCTTCACCGCCCGGGGGTGCCAGTTGGCCGGCGAAGACAGGAAACGCCCGCCGGGACCGGGCTGGTCCATCACGCCGTTGCGGTCGAACTCGGTGTAGAGAAAGCCCGGCTCGGGCAGCGGGCCCGCCGTGGCGAGGTGAGCATAGAAGCGGTTCAGCAGTAGGGCGTCGTCGCTAGTGCGCGTTTTGTTGCGGCCTTCCAGCAGCGGCAGGCCCAGCTGCACGCGCAAGAAGCGGTAAGCGGCTTGGCTGAACACGCCGTATTGAAAACGCTTTTCCTGGCCGGCGCGGCCGAGCAGGCACACGTCGCGGTCCGTCTCCACCCGAATGGGCACGGTCATCACGCTGTCGTGAAACAGCTGCGCGGGCTTCTCGTACCGGATGAAGCTGCGCATGAATTTTTTCTTCCGCTCGTAAGGAAAACTACCCAGCAGCGTCATCGCCTCCAATACCGTCGATTTTCCCACATTGGGCTGGCCGATGATGAGGTTAACTCGCCGCGGGTGCAGCACCGCGCTGCGAATGGATTTGAAATTCTGAATATATAGGGTGTTGATGACGTTTTCCATGCAAAAGTGGCGGGCGGAGCAGCGAGAGCGAAGTCGGTCGAAATTAAATTTCAGTTCCCGACTTGGGACTTGGACTTACGGAGTAAGCGTTAGTAAGGACTTGGCACCCGGGTCCTAAATACCGGTTTTTTTACACTTTTTTTGATTATTTCGCTAATCCTCCACACCTCGCCTAACTTGCTGCTAATGTAGGCGTCAAACAAGCAATCTTGTGCATTTCACCGGCAAAGATTTCTGCTGAACAGCAGAACTTCAGGGCACATAAAAACCCCTGCCTTGGGAGGCAGGGGTTTCCAATTTAGAGACAGCCGAGAATTACTGCTGGCCAATGGGATAGTACGCCTTACGGCCGTCCGGGTACACGCCTTCTACCAGCGCGCCCGAGCTTTCGCGGGCCTCGTCCAGGTAGGGTTTCACGTCGGCGGGGTTGGTCACGACGTTCTTGTCGATGCGCGTGATGATGAAGCCGTCGGCCATGCCCGTTTCCCGGAAATTGCTGCCCTTAATGCCACTGATTTTAGCACCGCCTTCCAGGCCCAGTTTGGCTTGCTCGCGGGCCGGCACCGGGGCCAGCGTAGCACCTTCGTATTTGATGGACGCCATGGCCGGCTCCTCGCGCACCACGGCCGTGGTGCCGGTGGCGTTGCGCAGGGTAGCCGTCACCACGTTGGAAGCGCCATTGCGCAGGTAGTTCACTTTAATCTTGTCGCCAGGGCGGAAGCGGGCCACCTGCTCCTGCAGCTGCGAAGAAGTGTTCACGGCCACGCCGTTGATTTGGGTGATGATGTCGCCCGTTTTCAAGCCGGCGGCGGCGGCGGCGCTGCTCGCGCTCAGGCCCTGCACGTACACCCCGTTCAGGGTGGGCAGCTTCTTCTCGGAAGCCAGCTTGGCGTCCACTTCCTGAATCTGCACGCCCAACAGGGCCCGCTGCACCACTTTGTACTTCAGCAGGTCGTCGACCACTTTGCTGGCCAGCGAGCTGGGAATGGCAAACGCGTAGCCCTCAAAAGAGCCGGTGTGCGAAGCAATGGCCGAGTTGATGCCAATCAAGTCACCGTTCAGGTTCACGAGCGCACCGCCCGAGTTGCCGGGGTTCACCACGGCGTCGGTCTGGATGAACGACTCGATGCCCATGTTGTCTTTGCGGCGCAGGATGTCAATGTTGCGGCCCTTGGCGGAAATGATGCCGGCCGTAACGGTCGAGTTCAGGTTGAAGGGGTTGCCCACGGCGAGCACCCATTGGCCCACCTTCACGTCGTCGGAGTTGCCGTACTTCACGAAGGGCAGGTTGTCGGCTTTCACTTTCAGCACGGCCAAGTCGGTGTTGGGGTCAGCACCCACCAGCTCGGCGTCGAACTTGCGCTTGTCGTCGAGCACCACTTCAATTTTCGAAGCTTTCTCGATGACGTGGTTGTTGGTCACGATGTAGCCGTTGGCGGCAATGATGACGCCCGAGCCCGAGCCCTGGCCGCCACCCCGGGGCTGCTGCCCGTGGAACTGCTCCAGCTGGTCGCCAAAGAACTGACGGAGGAAGGGGTCCATTTGCTGCTGGCGCTGGTCGGCGGCCGGCGCGGCGTATTCGGTCATCACGTGCACCACGGCCGGGGTCACGGCGGCGGCGGCGGCCACGAAGTTCAGGCCTTCGGGCACGGTGTAGGTGCTCCGGCGCATTTCAGACGTGTAACGCACCTGCGGGTCGGCGGCTACAGCTTGCGGCGCCACGGGGGCCGGCTCCAGCAGCTTGTACCCCCCCACGGCCACACCGCCGCCAAGAATGGCGGAACCGAGCAGGCCGAGCATCATTTGTTTTGCTTGCATGGGTAAGGGAAATTGGAAAAGAGTGAATGAAGTAAACGAAGGGACTAATTTAACGTTCCGGCCTTTAAAACCGCAACCCTCAAATCAAGGTTCTTTTTTCAACGAAGGAAAGATTCGCTTTCGTCTGCTAAGGTTGCTTTCCGCAGAAAATAGGCCAAATCAGTACAGCTATAATCGTAACACGCGGGGCTGCAAAAAAGGCACCCCGAAGGGCGCCTTTTTTATCAAAACAGCCCGCAATTAGCGGATTTCGATGTGTTGCTTGGTCACCTTGTCGGTGTCGAAAGGCAAGGCAACGCGCAGGATGCCGTCGGTCAGCTCGGCGCTGATGGTCTTCACGTTCACCGTGTCGGGCAGGCGGAAGCTGCGGGTGAAGGAGCCGTAGTTGGTTTCGATGCGGCGGAACTTGGGCGCGGCGGGGGTTTCGTTGTTTACCACGGCCGGCTTGTTTTCGTCGGCTTCGGCGTTGGCGTTTGCCTCGGTGGCGTTGGCAGCGGCTTCTTTGGCGGCAGCGGCCGGGTTGGGCCGCTCGCCCGAAATCACCAGCTGGCCGTCGAGGAACTCAATGTTTACGGCTTCTTTTTTCACGCCGGGCAGGGCGAGGTGAAGCTCGAAGCCCTGGGCCGTTTCCAGAATGTCGGCGGCCGGCGCGAAAGCAGGCGTGGGCTGCGCGGTAGCGGGCTGCGAGTCGCGGAGCATGTCGGCAAGCATCGCGCTCAAAGCACGGCTGGGACGCAGCGAGGGGCGGGTGTTATACAGCAAGGTTGCCATGGTGTTGAAAGTAGTTTAAGGTTGGTGAAGAAGTGTACCGCAGTGCGGCACACCTGCTCATCCTTAAATTTTGTACCAATCAGCAAACGGGCAAACTTTAAGACAAATTGTCTTATTTTAACAAAACCGCAAAATGTAATTTCGGCAAAGCGACGCAAAAATGTCACTCAAGCCCTTTAAACGAATATTTATTAAGAAATACGACCCTGCAATTTTGTCACCTGGTTGTGTCATTTTTAGCTGCGAGCCACGCTAGTGTTGCGTGGGCAGCTGCTGGCGCTTGGTTAGGGCATCGCGCCGGCCCAAAGTCAGGCGGACGTCCAGGCCCACCACGGGAATGACCAAATTGGTGCGGCCCCCACCAACTTGTTTGCCGTTGGCGTCGAAGCTGGGAAGCGAATTGATGTAGGTGGTCTGAAACGCGCCCCAGGGCGTCAGGTCAACCCCCGGCGACAGGCGAAGGCCCACTTCCGCGCGCAGGCTGCCCAAATCGATGGCCCGCTCCTTCGTCTCGTTTAGGTCACGCTGCAAACGGAGGTAGGCCGCTACTTCGTAGGCCACCCGGGGGCGGAAGCCCACCTTTCCTCCGGCCGAAAAATAACGCTCCACGTCGAAGCGCAGGCGGGCCAGGGCACGGTCTTCGATGTCGCTGCTCAACACGTCGAAGGTGGTGCCGTATTCTGCCCCCAGGCGTTGGCCAAAAGTAAAGCCGCCGACGCGGCTCGTGTGCCGCAGCAGCACCCCGGGTATGATGTTGCCCGCTTGCCCAGGCAAGTCGCCGAAGCCGTTTTCGGGGCCCCCAATCACGCGCAGGGTGGCGCCGCCGCTCCAGCTTTCCGTCCAAAAATGCTCATACCCGAGCCGGACTTGCCCGCCGGCAAAGGTGCCGCCGCCGTTGTTGCGGGGCGCCACCAAGCTCAGGCCCGCCAGCAGGTAGTCGTTGCCTTTTAAAGCCAGCTCCACCTGAGCCTCCGGCTGCAGCGCGGTCTCGCTGGCGATACGCCGTTGCGCCAACGACGCGTGCGCCGAAAACAACAAGCCCGAGGCAATGAGCAGCAAATAGGGTAGACGACGCATCCGTGACGGGTACAAGGAGTTTAAAATGAGCTATTCTCCGGCTAATTCTTTCACCGCCAGCCAAGCCATCAGGCCAGGCCCGGTGGCCAGCGCCTGCTCGTCGACGTCGAAGGTGGGCGTGTGCACGGAGGAGGCAAAGCGGCCGTCTTCGTGCCGCGTGCCGAGGCGGTAGAAACACGCCGGCGCGGCCTGCGAGAAGTAGGCAAAGTCCTCGGCGGCCATCCATTGGTCCAGCTCCACCACGTTTTCGGGGCCCAGGTACTCTTGGGCGGCGGCCTTTACGCGGGCGGTGAGCGCAGGCTCGTTTTCCAGGTAGGGGTAGCCGACGCGGATTTCCAGCTCGCACACCGCGCCCATGCTCTCGGCCAGGCCTTCGCACAAGCGGCGCAGGTGCTGGTGGGCTTCGGCGCGCCACTCCTCGTTGAGGGTGCGAAAGGTGCCTTCCAGGTGCACCTCGTTGGGGATGACGTTGGTGGCGCCGTTGGCGATGACCTTGCCGAAGCTCAGCACCGAGGGGATTTTGGGGTTGGCGCGGCGGCTCACAATCTGCTGCGCGGCCACGATGATGTGCGCGGCCACCAGCACGGGGTCGAGGTTCATTTCCGGCATGGCGCCGTGGCCGCCCTTGCCCCGCACGGTCAGGTACAGCTCGTCGGTGCTGGCCATGTAGCGGCCGGCCCGCAACCCAATCTTGCCGGCCGGCAAATGCGGAAACACGTGCTGGCCCAGCACGTGCGAAACGGCCGGGTTTTCCAGGATGCCTTCCTTTATCATCAAGGAAGCCCCGCCGGGCAGCCGCTCTTCCCCGGGCTGAAACATGAGCTTGATGTTGCCCTGGAATTCGCCCTTTAACTCGTTGAGAATGCGGGCCGCTCCCAGCAGGGAAGCCGTGTGCACGTCGTGGCCGCAGGCGTGCATCACGCCGGGGTTGGTCGACTTGTAGGGCACGTCGTTGGCTTCCTGGATGGGCAGCGCGTCCATGTCGGCCCGCAGGGCGATGGTGGGGCCGCCGGGTTGGCCCTCAATCAGGGCAACAACTCCGGTTGCGGCAATGGATTGGGGCTGCAGCCCCATTTTCTCCAGCTCCCGCGTGACAAAAGCTGCCGTGTTGGTTTCCTCGAACGACAGCTCGGGGTGGGCATGCAGGTGACGACGCCACGCCACGGTATCGGCCGCGTGCTGGGCCGCCAGGCGCTGGATTTGGGAGAGGAGTTCGGGCATAATAATTAGACGGATGAGGCAGAAAGCCCTGCGCTACGGGTTTTTATTCAACAGCACTTGGGTGGCTTCCAGCTCCAGCTTGGGGGCCAGGCCGCGCAACTTGGCCAAGCCACGCGCCGCTTCCAGCTTGGTGAGGTAGTCGCCGATGTAGAGACGGTAAACCGGCGACTTGAACGTGATGTAGTCGGTTTCATCGGGGTAGCGGCCAATGATGTTGCGGCGAATGGCCATCACCTGGTCGCGCTCCAAGCCCAGGTACACCAGGATGCGGTAGCCCTGCGCATACTTCACGTTCTGGTTGGTGTAGGCCTGGTCCCGCAGGCGCTGCTCCACTTGGGGGTTCACGTGGTTGGTGGGCAGCACCGTCGTTTTAACGGGTGCCGCGCCGGGGCCCGTCGTCACTTTCGGCGCCGCAAACACGGAGCGGTACTTGGTCACGTCCTCGGCGGGCATGGTGGCCGGGGTTGCCACGGCCGTGGTCTTGCGCACCGTCGTGTCGGACTTGGTGGCGGCTGGCGGCGCCTGCTGGGCAGTAGCGCAAGCCGCCAGGGCGAGCAGTAAAGGAGCCAACAGCACCTTAAGCAGCGAATGATTCATCGGTTGGGTCAAGTAGGGCGATGCTGTTGGACGAGCCGATGCGGTCGGCGCCGGCGGCCACCAGGGCCAGGGCGGCTTCGCGGGTGCGAATCCCACCCGCGGCTTTGATGCGGACATTCTCAGGCAGCACGCGGCGCATGAGCTCCACGTCGGCCACGGAAGCGCCGCGGCTGGCAAAACCGGTGGAGGTCTTCACAAAGTCGGCCTCGCCGGCCACGCACAGCTGGCAAGCAAGCTCTATTTCGGCTTCGGTGAGCAGCGCGGTTTCGATGATGACTTTTAGCAGCGACTGGTGCACGTGGCACAAATCGGCCAGGTCCAGGATTTCGGCTTGAATGGCTTCGGTCTTTCCCGATTTCAGGGCCGAGATGTTGATGACCATGTCCAGCTCGTGGGCGCCGTCATATAAGGCCACTTCGGCTTCCTTGAATTTGACATTGGAGCTGGCATAGCCCAGCGGAAAGTCAATTACCGTGCACACGGCCACGCTGGTGCCGGTCAGCTTTTCGGTGGCCAGCGCCACGTAGCAAGGCGGCACGCACACACTGGCAAAGCCGTGCGCGGCGGCCTCTTCGCAGAGCTGGATTATCTGCGCTTCCGTGCAATCGGGGCGCAGCAGGGTGTGGTCTATTCGGGCGGCGAGGGTCATGGCGCAAAGGTAGCGCGGGTAATGCTGCCTCCCCTACTCCACCACGGGGCGGCGGGTTGTGGTGTGGGGCTGCCTAACGGTTGCGGAGTAGGCCCGTACTTTTGAACAAATCCCTTAGTTATGGAAAACGCCATCAAGTTTCTGCGCATCCAGAATTTCAAGTCCATCAAGGACGTGACACTGCACCCCCGCCGCGTGAACCTGATTATCGGCGAGCCGAACGTGGGCAAGTCGAATTTACTGGAAGCTATGAGCCTGCTGGGCGGCATTACCTATGAGCAAGGAGATAAGTTTATGGAAAGCTTTATCAGGTACGAAGAGCTACGGCAGCTGTTCTATGATAATCTAGTAGGAAATACTATTAAAGTAGAGACAGATAAGAATGTGGCACTTTTGGTGTTTAAAAATTATACAAAACAGTTTGAATACTTATTCTGTGGCTTAGAATTCTATGCTGGCTTGGTTAAGCAAACTATGAAGCCCAACAAAGTGGAACCCGAAGTGGAGGATTCTATGGCCATATTGAGCTTACCCCATTATCTAGGAAGTGTTAACAGTGATGATTAAATTGGGATATGGAAACGCTGCTGACCGATGCCCAATGGGCGCGTCTGGCCCCGTTGCTTCCGGGCCGGGCAGGCACGAGCGGGGGGCGCGGGCGCGACAACCGCCAATTTGT
>DASVTG010000514.1:0-2325 GCA_036387695.1 Hymenobacter sp.
AGGCCCACGGTGCTATTCAGGGTGAAGAGCAGGTAGCGCGTCGGTTGGCCCGGCAGAACTATGCCCGGCTTCCTGATGGGCAGTGGGCCGTCGGTGGTGAAGCGGTTGCCCGCCAGTCCCGTGCCGTTGGTCATCACGGAGCCGTCGCCGTTCCAAACGGTTTCGCCGTTGCTGTAAAAGAGAATCTTGCCGTCCTTATCCGACATCACCCCCGAGCCGGCGGGGGCATCCATCGCCCCATCAATGAGCACCTTCGGAAGAGAGTCGGCCGAGGCCTGGTTGAAGTCCAGCCCCGCCTTAAAGCCGAAGTACCACGTGTTGGCAAACTTCTCGTCGGCCGCGCACTCCGGGGGCGGTGTGCCCTGGCCCAGCGCCGTGGTGGCGGCGCCGCTCAGCAGCAGGAGCAGCGTGAGCAGCCAGCTGGCTACCGGCCATGTCCGCCGGGCCAGTGGCCGGTTGCTGACAATGACCCGCGGGCCGGGGTCAGATGGATGCAAGGAGTGAGCAGTGAGACTAGATAAAGCTTGATGGAATAGCTCTGCGGGCATATTGGGGCAGATAAATGGAGGAGCTGGTAAGCGGACACTCACTCAAGAAGAAAAGTGCCGCCCGTTGGCCTCTTAACAAACGAAGCCAGACGACTCGTTATTGCGGAAAAAAATCGCCGCCAGCCGGTTTCAGTAAAGCTACGCACTGCCACCCAGGTTTGTGCAAGCCAATTCCTGAATAGTGATGAAGCTGGTCACTGGGCGCCCCTTTTTGCCCGGCCCCGCCGCCCCGGCACCCGCTACATCGGCTCGTTGATTTCGGCGCTTCGGTCGGCTCACTCACCTTGCCACGGCCGCACGGGCAGGTGGTCGGGGCAGCGCGCCAGCAATTCGGCCGCGCTCAGGCCCAGCTGCGGATGCCGCAGTTGAGGCGCGATTTCTACCAGCGGCACCAGCGCAAACCGGCGCTCGGCCAGCCGGGGATGCGGCACGGTTAGGCCTGGTTGGTCGAGCACGGCGGTGTCGTACAGCAAGATATCCACGTCGAGGGTGCGGCTGCCCCAGCGCTCCAACCGCTCGCGGCCGGCCGCTTGCTCGGTGGCCAAGCACTGCGCCAAGAGCCGTACGGCCGATAACTCAGTCCGCAGCGCCAGGGCTTGGTTGAGGAAAGCAGGCTGGTCTTCGCGGCCCCAGGCGGCGGTTTCGTATAGAGCCGAAGCAGCCACTATCTCGCCAGCCGTGGCCGCCAGGTAAGCCTGCGCCGCGTGCAGCAGCGCCGCCCGGTCGCCGAGGTTGCTGCCCAGCAGCAGGTAGGCCAGCACGGGCGCGCTCATGCTTGGCGCCGGAAAAACTCGGCGGTGCGTTCGGCGATGAACTGCGCGGGTTCGGGCAGCGCCGCGGCCGGCCAGGGGTGCGCGCCGCCAAACATGTGCCCGGCGCCCGGCACCAGCAGCAGTTCAGCGTCTGGCTTGAGTTGGTGAAGATTGTGGGCGGCGCTGTGGGGCACGGTTTCGTCCTGGTCGCCGTGCACCAGCAGCAGGGGCTGGCGCACCCGCCGGCGCACGTTGTGCGGAATGTCGAGGCGCGGGCGGTTGGCCACGTAATCCTCCACTATCTGAAAATGCAGCGGCAGCTGCTGGCCCGTGCGGGTATTGGGCACGTGCAGCACGCCGGTGCGCTGCCACTCGTCCAGCATGGGCTGGGGCCAGCGCTGGTCTACGTCGGCAATGCCGGCCCAGGTGGCCACGGCTTTCACGCGGGCGTCTTCGGCGGCTTTCAGCAGCACCAGGCCGCCGCCGCGGCTGTGGCCCACCAGGTACAGGCGGTTGAGGTCCGTTTCGGTGGCGGGCACCGGCGAGGCATCGGGTTCAAAAAGCGCGTCGATGACCTGGCCAATGTCGTCGAGCTCGATGCTGAAATTATTGCGACCGAAGGCGTCTAAGTCCTCCAAGTCGCCGGTACCGCCCACCACGATGCCGTTGTGCGAAAGGTTGAGCTTCACGAACACAAAGCCGCGTTCGGCAAAAAAATCAGCCAGCAGCGGGAAGTGCCCCCAGTCCTTGAACCCCTTGAAACCGTGCACAAAAACCACCACCGGCTTGGGTTGGCCGGTGGCCTGGAAGGTGGCATCGGCTTCGAACGGGCGGCCGTGGCCGTGGCCGGTGAGCAGAAAAGGCGAATGGGTAAGCATAAAACGAAGGTAGTAGAGGTGAAATGGTGAGGGGTGAGGTGGTGAGGTGTGAGGTGGTGAGGTGTGAGGTGTGAGGTGGTGAGGTGTGAGGTGGTGAGGTGTGAGGTGGTGAGGTGTGAGGTGGTGAGGTGGTGGGTTTGATGTTTC
>DASVTG010000515.1:0-3185 GCA_036387695.1 Hymenobacter sp.
GCCGGGGCGCGCTGCGTGCCCCCGGCCACCTGGCAGGCGTGCTGCTCAATTTCCTGCTGGAAGTGCAGGCCCGCCAAGGGCCCGTATTGCGCCACGTCCAAATCAGACAGCTCCACCGCGGCCACGATGCCCGAATTGGCAAAGCGCGAGTCGCGGCGGCTGGGCGACATGCCGTTCACCACCACCTCGCCGGGAGCCGTGGCGGCCGGCACGATGAACCCGCCCGGGCACATGCAGAACGAAAACACGCCCCGTTGTTCGCCGCGCACCTCGGTTTGGTGCACCAGCGCATAAGAGGCGGCCGGCAGCAGGCCCCTGTCGGCCCGGCGGTACTGCGCTTGGTCGATGAGGGCCTGGGGATGTTCCACGCGCACGCCCAAGGCAAAGGGCTTGGCTTCGATGAGCACGCCGCGGCGGTGAAGCAATTCGTAAATGTCGCGGGCCGAATGGCCGGTCGCCAAAATGGTGGCGTCGGCTTCCAGGGCTTCGCCCGTGGCCGTGAGCACCCCGCGCAGGCGGTTGTTTTCGAGCAAAAGGTCGGTGACGCGCGTTTCAAAGCGGACTTCTCCGCCCGCCTCCACGATGGCCTCGCGCAGGGCTTGCACCACCGCGGGCAGCTTGTTGGTGCCGATGTGGGGGTGGGCGTCCACCAAGATGTCGGGCGTGGCGCCGTGCTGCACCAAGCGGCGCAGCACCCGGCCCACGTCGCCGCGTTTGGTGGCGCGGGTGTACAGTTTGCCGTCGGAATAGGTGCCCGCGCCGCCTTCGCCAAAGCAGTAGTTGGAATCAGGATTGACCAGCTGCTCTTTGTTGATGGCGGCCAAGTCCCGACGCCGGGTGCGCACGTCACGGCCTCGTTCCAGCACAATCGGTTTCAACCCCAGCTCCAGGCAACGCAGCGCGGCAAACAGGCCCGCAGGCCCAGCACCCACAACGATTACCCGACGAGCATTAGTTTTAACATTTGGATAAACAAACCAAGGACCAAATAAGTCAATGGGCGGCGAGTTTTTGTATATGTCGACTCGAAGGCGCACCAAAGGTTGGCGGCCCCGCGCGTCAATAGACCGGCGGCGAAAGTGCACAAAATCCGCTTGGCCCGGTGTTATCCTGGCTTCTCGCAGCACGGCTTCGTAGCGCGCCAGTTCATCAAAAGCTATTTCAGGCGGAAGCAATACCTCCAATTCTTCTTTATCCATTTGTGTAATATGAAAGGTAGTTATCCTTTATGGCGTACGGTTTGGTTAAACTGAAATGCAAAGGTAAAAGCTCCTTAGCGCCCGACTCTTTTCTGGCAAAACCCGAGAGCTGCGGTGGGTACATGCTTGCGTGCGCTCCAGGCTGACGCGTGAACGGAAGGAGCCAGCAAGAAGAGCATCGTACGCAGGTAACTGAGGATTACTTGCCGCGTAATTGGGGGCATGATTGCACCTGTGAATTCGCCGCCGGTTTCCCGGTTGCGCTCCATCATCAGCGGCTCCATCGGCAACCTGGTGGAGTGGTACGACTGGTATGCTTATTCCGCTTTCGCGCTGTATTTCGCGCCCGTCTTTTTTCCCAAAGGCAGCGCCACGGCGCAGCTCATGAACACGGCCGCCATTTTTGCCGTGGGATTTTTGATGCGTCCGCTCGGGGCTTGGCTGCTGGGCATTTATGCCGACCGGCACGGGCGACGGGCGGCCCTACTACTTTCGGTTCAGCTCATGGCCGGCGGCTCGTTGCTGATAGCCTTCACGCCGGGCTACAGCCGAATTGGAGTGCTGGCGCCGGCTTTATTGCTACTGGCGCGGCTTGTGCAAGGCGTCAGTGTGGGAGGCGAATACGGCACTTCGGCTACCTACCTCAGCGAAATGGCCGGGGCCCGACACCGGGGCTTCTGGTCCAGCTTTCAGTACGTAACCCTGATGGGTGGGCAGCTGTTGGCCCTGGTGGTTCAGCTGGGGTTGCAGCAAGTCTTGGGGCCAGCGCAGATGAGCGAATGGGGCTGGCGGGTACCCTTTGTAATCGGCGCCGCGGCGGCCATAGGCGCGCTGTATTTGCGCACGCACATGGGAGAAACCGCGGCGTTTGAACAGGAAAAACAAAAAGCAGCAGTTGGAGAAGCGGGGCCAAAACGCGGGCAAGTCCGGGTGCTCTTGCAACATCCCCGTGCGGTGCTGACCGTGGTTGGGCTCACCTTGGGCGGGACGTTGGCCTTTTACACGTTTACGACTTACGCTCAAAAATTTCTAGTCAACACTTCCGGCTTTTCGAAAGAACAGGCGACGTTGATTTCCTTCGGAGTGATGGCGGTGGCGTTGTTGTTCCAGCCGTTGATGGGCGCTATTTCCGATAGAATTGGCCGGCGGCCGGTGCTGCTCATGTTCGGCGTCGGGGCCACGCTTGGCACGGTGCCGCTGCTGCGGCTGCTGGCCCACACGCACGATGCCGGCACGGCCGCTGGCTTGCTCATTGTGGCCTTGCTGGTCGTAAGCGGCTATACTTCCATCAATGCCGTGGTGAAAGCCGAGTTGTTTCCTACGGAAATTCGGGCCTTGGGCGTGGGACTGCCTTACGCTCTCACAGTCGCAATTTTTGGAGGCACCGCGGAATACGTAGCCTTGTTTGCCAAGCAGCACGGCGTGGAAGAATGGTACTACTGGTACGTAACGGGCTGCGCGTTTTTGTCCCTGCTCGTCTATTGGCGCATGGGCGAAACCCAGCTTAATTCCCGCATCGCAGCTGAGTAGAGCTTAGCAGAAGACCGTTGAGTGCACTTGAAATAATCCCGACTTTCCTCGCGGCCACGCTAAGAAGCTGTTTGAGTTGATGTATTAGGCATGTGGCACGAGGTAGAGACGCATAGTTGCGTCTCGTCGGCCGCGCCGTTTGCAATTCATATGCACGTCATCATTCAACGACGAAACGCAACTATGCGTCTCTACCTCGTGCTGACGGTTTGTTTGCTAACTCAAACAGTTTCTGAAACCGCTAGCTCCCAAGGCCTGCTTCCAGCACCTGCTCCACCCAGCCCTTGCCCCAGTCTTCCAGCTCCTGCACGCTCCACAGCTGCGGGTAAAATATGCGCCGCTGGAACTTGGGAGGCAGGTAGTTGCGCCAGTTGGTGCCGCCGGTGGCGGCCACGTCGGTGGGGTTGCGCTGCAGGTAGCGCACGGCCGACTTGAAGTGCATCAGCGGCCAGTTCA
>DASVTG010000516.1:0-14388 GCA_036387695.1 Hymenobacter sp.
GGTCATGGGCTTCACGCCCGTGTGCCGCGCCCACGCCAGGTTGTACACGTGGTGAAAGTCCTGGGCCAGCTGCTCGGCGTTCTGTTTGCGGGCGTGCCGAAAGCTGAACTCGGTGGTGTGCTCCTCAGCCCGTTTGGCAAAGCTGGCGTGCAGCGGCGCGGCCGTGGTACGGTAGCAAGTGTACTGCTTGAAGTAGAGCTGAAACCCGTATTCCTCAAACAGCCGCTGGTAGTACGGCGGATGCCAGAACATACCGTAGCTCGGCGGCCGGTCAAACCCGTCAATTAGCAAGCCCCAGAATTTGTCGCGCTCGCCGAAGTTGATGGGGCCGTCCATGGCCTGCATGCCCCGGGCCGCTAACCACTGCCGGCCCGCGTCCAGGAGTTGGTTGGCGGCCGCTTGGTCGTCGATGCACTCAAAAAAGCCCAGGCCGCCGGTTGGCAAATCGGCGTTTTGCACGTCGGCAGCGTCACGGTTGAGAAACGCCGCCACCCGGCCGATAACCGCGCCCGCAGCATCCGTCAGCACCCAGCGAATGGCCTCGCCGTTGGCGAACTTCGGGTTCTTGGCCGGGTCGAACGTGGCGTCCACCTCGTTTTCCAGCGGGCCGATGTACTGCGGCACTGCTTGGTGCAGGCGCGCGGGCAAGGCATGAAACAGCCGCACCAGGCGGGCATCAACAACTTCGAGAAGCGGCATAGGAAAGAAACAAAACCCCGGCTCATCAACAAAAAAGCGCTAAATAAAGCCCGGCGAGGGCACAAAGAAACGCCCGGCGGGCCGTTCAGGGTGGTTGCTACGCGCTGGGAACGGCAGCACCTCCCGGCCACATTGCACACCGCGTGCCCCACGTCGAGCGGAGCATACGGGCTTGGTTGCCAGCATGGAATGCGGAAGCAGCAATCAGCTTCGGTCGGCACTGTGATGCGCAGTTTGGCTCTACCAGCAGGGCCAAGTATTTTCGACTTGATGCGCAAAGCGAGGACCTTGCCCACTCTCACCATCGGGCAAGCATTGTGCGCGAGCACCCATTCAAACCATTGCCATGTGATAAACCCCACTAGTCCTGCTCAAAATCTCGCCCAATGACTGGCTCAGGCAAAAGCTGAGATGAATGTATTCAGATGAGTGCCCGGCCACCATTTACCACGCCACCCAGAGCCGCACCGAACGCCAATTTAATTACGGTATTCAAAAACAAAATTTTTTTAATATTTTGCTGTATGAAGAAGCTATTGGTGGTACTCGCTGGCGTGGGAGCGGCAGTATGGGGAAGCCTTCATTGGACGGCCCTCTTTTCCAACAAGGCCTCGGCTGTAGCGCCCAGTTCACCCGTTGCGGCGCCCGAGGCTTCGCTTGATTCCACGTTTTTCGAAGCGGCCGGCGTGGTGGGCGCCGGTGGCGCGGCCCCCGTGCTGGCCAACGCCACGGGCCGCGTCAGGAAAGTGTATTTCACGGCGGGCGAGTATGCGCGCCGCGGTCAGGTATTGGCCAAGCTCTACAACTACACCTGCGTGGTGGCACCCCGAGCCGGCTTTCTGGGCCCGCGCCACATAACCGTTGGCCAGTACTTGACCCCAACCACGACAGTAACCACCATATCCAGGCGCAGCCATCTGGTGGTTTCCGTTTCGCTGCCAGCCGGGCGACAGGCCGCCATTCGCCCCGGCGATTCCGCCCAGGTTTGGGTGGCATCCCGCCCCGCCCGCGTAGAAAGGGGCCTGGTGGCCCCGTTTGCGCAAGACAGCACGGGCGCTGTGGAAATATTCCTGCCTTCGCGGGCACCTTTCCGCATCGGCGAACAAGCCCGCGTGCGACTCAAAAGCACAGCCCCGCAACTCACCATGCAGTAGAGCGGGGAGCATCTTCCACTTTTGACGCCGCGGCTCCGGAACTGGCTGCTCTAACTAAGCCGCTGGATGGTTTCCACCGTCAGGTCGAGCACGGCTTGCCAGCCACGCTCTCGCGCCTCTTCCGAATCAGCCCGGCGCAGTTTGTTGGTCATCAAACGAAGCCGGCGCAGCGGCGGGCCCAGCGCTTCTTCTACTTGCCCCCAAAACGTCGGGTCCATGTCAAGCACCGCGGCGGTGCGCAGTTCCAGAAGCAGCGCCACCAGGTGGGCCAATTGCCCAAACACTGCCTGCTCTGTGACAGAAAGGGTGCGCGGCTCTTCGTCGAAGAGGAACAGCGCGCCCACGGGTTCGTCTGGGCCGCTCGCCACGTTCCGGGCAGCAGCAAAGCGCAGTTGCCAATGGGCAGCGCCCCCTCCCGACAATAACTGCCCTGGGTCGGCTTCCAGGCCGGGGTCCCGGGCGCAGTAGTCGTAGCGGATGGCCGCGGCGCAGCGCAGCCCCGGAGGACGCGCCGCGCCGTCCCGGCGAGCCTCGGCAACACCCGGACTGAGCCAGCCCGCCGCCTCGGGTGCCAGCGCGACCACCGCAATGGGCACGGCAAACAAACGAGCCGTGACGAGGGCCACGTCGTCCAGCAACTTTTCGCGCACGGTTCCCGTGAGCCGGTAGCCCTGAGGCATCGGAAGGGCAGCGTCGTTGGAGTGCTCAATAAGGACGTCCATATGCACGAAACCGATGCGCGAAGCAGCGAAGGCTCTTTAAATCAAAAAAGCACTGTCAGCTAATTACGAACCGGTTAAGCCGTTGAGTAAGCGCTTTGTGACGCACGTTTTACGTGAGGTCACCCAGCACCCTCGCTATCTGCATTCCCGCGACGTAATCTGCAAACTGCCTTCCTAAGAATAGACATTAGTAGTACATAAACTTACGTTAGATTTAGCGAATAATGCATGATGCCAAGAAACAATATTGTCGTTTGAAGAAAACAGGCAAGCCATGCCTTTTTACCCTCTTCATTTGGCTCCGCTTACAACCACCGAACGGCATGGCCAGCACTATTGGTACTTTTTCTAGTTCAGGAGTTAAATAACAGGCATATTTCAACTGTGCATAGACAAAATATCGTCCGAGTAGTTGGTTGTTATGCCGTCATAAGCTAAGCGTCAAAGACGGCATCGCACTCTTTACCTTGTAAGTATCTTGGCCGTAAACGTGTGAATCAGAAATGAATTAAAAACCAGCACCGCGTAGCGCAGCTTCCAGGGAAAGTACTATATTTGCCTAACTGATGGCTGCTCATTATCTCGATAGAGCCGAAAGAAAGCCTCAATTACGCCGCCGGAACCTTCGCAATTTATATTTTTCTACTAGCCTAACAAATGAAGAATTCGCCTACCCTTTTGGCAAAGAACCGCACTTGGCCCATGTTTGCCTCTGCGGTGGTGGCCCTTCTTCTGACTTTTGCCATTACGCCCTCGCACAGCCTCGCGCGTTGGATTGGGTTGGGCGTAGCCTTGCTGTGCGTTGTGATGGCAGTGTTGGTGCTTACCGTACTGGCTCAACCCCTCAGCGCCTCACCCATCGACGAGGAGCAGCCATAATTCACTCGGCTCAGCCTCGGGCGGGCAACGCTCGCCTTGCCTTTAGAACAAGGCTAAAACGCATTTTCATTGCGAATCACCACTTGGGCAAGCGTGCGCGCCACGATTTTGACATCGAGCCAAAAAGACCAATTGCGCAGGTAGTGCAGGTCGGCCTGCACGCGTTTGGCCATCGCGTCAAGCTCTTTGGTCTCGCCGCGTAGTCCCGAAACCTGAGCCAATCCCGTGATGCCGGGCATGGCGAGGTGCCGGTCCATAAAGTTGTGTATCGTGCCCGCGTAGTATTCCGTGTGGCGCAGCATGTGCGGGCGCGGGCCCACCACCGACATCTCCCCTTTGAGCACGTTGAAGAACTGAGGCAACTCATCCAGGCTCGTTTTTCGCAGAAAGGCGCCGACTTGAGTTATTCGGACGTCTTCTTTGCTGGCTTGGCGTTCATCGGCTTCGCGATTGAGCGTCATGCTCCGAAACTTGAGGCAATAGAACGGCTGCCCGTCTTTGCCCGTGCGAAGTTGCTTGAAGAAAGCGGGCCCCTTCGATTCCATTCTGATGAGCATGGCTATCAAAGGCACCAGCCAGCTAAGCAGAAACAAAACCACCAGTGCGGCGAAGACAACGTCGAAAGCCCGCTTGGCGCGAACATGGCGGTGCAGAGCGCGAGGCCCAAGCGCAGCGCGCGCGCTTACAGGCGTGCTCTCCTTGGGCGGAGGTACAATAGCATTGTGTTCGTACATAGCATCGAGTAGCGTAGAATCAAACAAGGATTTTATAGAATCCGAAGATAACGAAGCCCCTTTTAAAAAGTTCGGAATAATGACATATTTTATCTGTATATTAATAAATTACAAGTTTTATAAGATTCATCATATAATCATAAGCTCAGCCTTGTTTTCACCCTTTTATTGGATAATTACCAGTGCAGGCCTAAAACAAAAAAAGCCCTGAAGGGCTAAGAGTCAGGCTATTACCAGAACGTGACTGGATTCTGGATTAGAGCACCTTATCGATGAAATCAGCCTCGATGACCGGCTTGCCAGGCGCTGCATGCTGCTGGGTTTGGGCTACTCTTCCTCTTCCTCGCGATTGGCATCATTGGACGCACCCCTCACTACCGCCCAGCCCAGGAAATTCATTAGGACAAACAAGGCGAATACCCAAAGAGGCAAGTACAGATAGACGGCGTAGCCGACCAAAAGGCCTACTAACGCGATTATGAAAGCATATTTCACAAGGGAGTGCGGCGAAATTCAGAGGTAAAACACATTGTTATTTTCCACCGTTCACCCACAGCCACGCAAAACTACACCGGTTCCTGCGGTCTGCCCAGTTAATTTCCTTGGCCTGCTGTAATTGATAACCCTTCGCAATTTTATCTAGTCGCAGCAAGGTGCATCACGGCGTTAAAGGCACCACCCCTTGAAAAGCACACGGCCCAAAAGCACTGATTTTTAACAATTTTTAGCTGAAAACACCAGCAAAAAGCCCAGCAGCAAGCGCCACTCGCTGCTGAGTGCTCAAAAGAGTTGCCCTGATATCCGGTTAATATTCTATAATTTCCAGTGTAAATTACTGGTGGTTTTAGAAATCGAATACGCGTACGATGAGCTATCCATACTGGGACGGATTGAGTAGCCCGCTCTCCGTGCCTCCTGCTGAACTGACCGGAATAGACCGCGAGAATTGGCTGCGGGGTAAAAAAGAAGCCGAAGTGACCAAAGCCGCTCTGGAACAGCAACGTGAGGCAGAAGAAAGGGCCACACAGCCAACGGCACCCACCAAACGCCTCCAACTACCTCCGGCTCTCTCCTGGAATTCTGGCCGCTGGGTGGTGTTGGCATTAATGGGAGCTTTGCTGGTTTTTTTTCTCGCCTACACCCACTTCTTGGCAGCAACTGTAGCGGGGTGGCTTCTGTTTGCAGCGGCTGTGCTGCTGGCAATTTGGCGTCTGGCTGCCCAGCAAATGGCTAGCAATGTCAAGGGTTCCACCTTTCAGTCAGCGTTTAAAAACGTTTCGAACGCCCAGCCAGAATCACCGCACCCACCCGCCACAACAGACCCGCGGTGACCTTCGGCGCAACAATTCTTCCCTATCGCAAGCTGATGTACCCTGGGCATTGTGGCGGCTCCGCCCCGGGAAGGTAGCGCCTTTAGTGCGGCAACAGGCGCACCAACAGTCCTGTCCAGCCGGTTTGGTGGCTGGCGCCCAGCCCGCGTCCATCTTCGCCGTGGAAGTACTCGTGGAACAACAAGTGGTCGCGAAAATGGGGGTCTTGCTGCAACCGCTCGTCGGGACCAAAAGCGGGACGGCGGCCCGTGGCATCGCGCAAAAACAGCTTGCTCAGGCGCGCCGCCAGTGCCGAGGCCACTTCCTGCAGGGTGCACAGCCGGCCCGAGCCCGTTGGGTATTCCACTTTAAAAGAGTCGCCGTAGTAGGCATAGAACCGCTGCAGGGACTCGATAATCAAGTAATTGATGGGAAACCAGATGGGACCGCGCCAGTTGGAGTTGCCTCCAAACATGGCGGAATCCGACTCGCCGGGTAAGTAGGCCACGGTGAAGTTGGCCTCCGCGGTGGGAAACTGATACGGATGGGCATCGTGGTAGCGCGACAGCCCGCGGATGCCGTAATCGGACAGGAATTCGGTTTCGTCGAGCATGCGCGCCAGCAAGCACTTGAGGCGGTGCGAGCGCAGGAGCGACAGTCGGTGCCGTTCGCCCTGGCCGGGCTCTTGCCAGCGCGACACCAACGCGGCCAACTGCGGCCGGTGGTGGAGAAGCCACTGCAGGCGCTGCGCAAATTCGGGCAGCGCCGCCAGGATTTCTTCGTCCAGCACTTCCACGGCAAACAAGGGAATGAGGCCCACTATGGAGCGCACCTTGAGCTTGGTGCGGGCTCCGTCGGGGGTGTGCAGCACGTCGTAGTAAAACTCGTCCTCGTCGTCCCAGAGGTTGAAGGCGCCGTCGCCGCCCTTGGTCATGGCCTCCACGATGTAGAGGAAATGCTCGAAGAACTTGCTGGCAATTTCCTGGTACACCGGGTTGGTGCGGGCCAACTCCAGCGCCATGCGCATGAGGTTGAGCGCGTACATGGCCATCCAGCTGGTGCCGTCGCTCTGCTCAATGAAGCCGCCCGTGGGCAGCGGAGAGCTGCGGTCGAACACGCCAATATTGTCCAGCCCCAGAAAGCCGCCCTCAAAGATGTTGCGGCCGTTGCGGTCTTTGCGGTTCACCCACCAGGCAAAGTTCAGGTTCAGCTTATGGAAGACGGCTTCCAGAAAGCGCACGTCGCCCTGCCCGTTGTGCAGCTTTTTGTCCATCTGGTACACCCGCCAGGTGGCCCAAGCGTGCACCGGCGGATTCACGTCGCTGAGGTTCCATTCGTAGGCCGGCAGCTGGCCGTTGGGGTGCATGTACCAGTCGCGGGTGAGCAGCCGCAGCTGGCTTTTGGCAAACTCCGCGTCGACCATGGCCAGCGGCAAGCAGTGGAAAGCCAGGTCCCAGGCGGCGTACCAGGGATATTCCCACTTGTCGGGCATGGAAATGATGTCGGCGTTGTAGAGGTGGCGCCACTCGCTGTTGCGCCCCCGGCGGCGCTCGCTCGGCGGGGCCACGAAATCGGGGTCCCCGTCCAGCCACTGGGCCATGTCGTAGTAATAGTACTGCTTGCTCCAAAGCATGCCCGCGAAGGCTTGCCGCTGCACGTTGCGGGCGTCGGGGTCCCGGAGCGGCTCCTGAATGCAGTGGTAAAACTCGTCGGCTTCGCGTTGGCGCAGGGCCAGTAGCGCGTCGAAGTCAGCAAAAGGCGCGGCATGGTCCGCTTGGCTCAGGCGCACCCGCACCGTTTGGGACTGGCGGGCGGCCACGTGTAGCGGGTAGTGCGCGGCCACTTTGGTGCCATGGCGCGCCGGATTGACGGCCTTTTTCTTGCCCTCAACCACGCAGTCGTTGACGCCGTCTTTAAAATAGCGCCCCTCGCCGGACAAGCCGTAGAGCCGGGCGCCGTTGGTGTCATTTTCGCAAAAGAGCAGTTCCGGGTCCTGGTCGTAGTACAGCCGGTAGCTGCCCATTTCCTGGTGCGTGGCCTCCACCACGTTGGGCCGCGGGCTGTGCATGTCGGGGCGGTGCCGGTAATTTTCGTAGCCCCAAGCCCAGGTGTTGCGAAACCACGCCTGCGGCAGCACGTGCAGCGTGGCTGCTTCGGGGCCGCGGTTGTGCACCGTTATCTGAACGAGCAGGTCTTCGGGGCCGGCTTTGGCGTATTCAACGAAGACGTCGAAATAGCGGTTTTCGTCAAAGATGCCCGTGTCCAGCAGTTCGTATTCGGGTTCCTGCCGCGTGCGCCGCGCGTTTTCGGCCCGCAGCTGCTCGTACGGAAAAGCTTGCTGCGGGTACTTGTACAGCATTTTCATGTACGAGTGCGTGGGCGTGCTGTCGAGGTAGTAATACTGCTCCTTCACGTCTTCGCCGTGGTTACCCTCGCCGTTGGTCAGCCCAAAGAGGCGTTCCTTGAGTTGCTCGTCCTGGCCGTTCCAGAGGGCCAGGGAAAAGCACAGCCGCTGCCGGGCGTCGCTGATGCCCGCAATGCCTTCTTCGCCCCAACGGTAGGCGTAGCTCCGGGCCATGTCGTGGGTGATGAAGTTCCAGGCGTCGCCGTCGGCGCTGTAGTCTTCCCGAACCGTGCCCCACTGCCGCTCCGTCAGGTAGGGGCCAAATTTCTTCCAGGCAGCCGTTTGCGTTGTGTCTTCGGCTAATCGTACTTGTTCCTGGGTCATGAGAAAATGTGTTGGCGCCGTGCTGGTACGCAGAAGCAATACGGGGCGCCGGGCCGTTGCGATACCCCAGCCCGGCGCCATCCTGCGCCATGCCGCTCGTGGCGCTGCTGACACCCAACGCGGTACCGCTGAAAAATTCATCGGTGCCCAAATCACGCGCGGTGGCGCAGCCCAGCGCCAAGCGCTTGCTGGCCACGGCCCAGTCGATGGCACCTGGCTGCGTCGGGGAACCCGCGGCAGTAGCGAAGCAAGCGTTGCCTGAAAAGCAAAACAGCCACTCAGACTCGCGTCTAAGTGGCTGACATTGATGGTGGGAAGTAAAGGATTCGAACCTTCGACCTCTTCGGTGTGAACGAAGCGCTCTAAACCAACTGAGCTAACCTCCCAGAAATCTCAAGTAAGCCAGCTGCTCACTTGCAGTTTGCATGCACCAAAAGCAAAACAGTCACTCAGATTTTCGTCTAAGTGACTGTCTCTCAATGTGGGGGATGTAGGGTTCGAACCTACGACCCTCTGCTTGTAAGGCAGATGCTCTGAACCAGCTGAGCTAATCCCCCGTGGGTGTTTCCGTTTGGGATTGCAAAGATGGCGGGTGTTTTTGGAAGCACCAAACAATTTTCTGTTTTAGTGCGCAGAATTTCGGGGTTTAAGGGCTCAGAATACAGCAACAAATTCATTTTCAGGAGCAGAAAAATTAAGATTTCTGCGTAAAAAACTTACCTCCGGCTGTGCTGCTACGGCAAGCAACGTATTCGCGCAGCCTCCGTTAAGGGTTCGAAACCTCTTTTCCAACTAACCTTCTTTTCCCATGGACGCCCAACTCCTTCAAAACTATTCTGAGGCTGAAAAAACCGCTTATTTGAGCGCAATCGCCAGCTTAGCCACCGCCGACCGCCAGGCTTCAGGCGCTGAAACCGAGTTTCTGCAGGCCCTCGCCCAGCAGGCCGGCCTCTCCGGCGGAGCTACCCAGCAGGTGCTGGCCGCTGCGCAGGATTCCAACAACCAGACCATTCAGCAAAACCTCGATGCCTTGAAGGGCAGCGACCTTCGTTTTTCGCTCGTCACCGACCTCATCAGCTTCGCGCGCGCCGACGGCTCGTACGCCAACGACGAGGAAGCCATGATTACGAAAATGTCGCAGTACCTCGGCATCAATCAGCAGCAGCAGCAAACCCTCGAAACGGTGGTTGACGAAGCCGCACACGTGCAGCACGACCCGCAAGACCCCGGCAAACAGGGCTTCCTGAGCGGCATCGGCGACAAGCTCTCCAGCGTGGGCATTCCCAAGGGCGCCCTCATGGGCGGGCTATTGGGCGTGGTAGCGCCCATGGTCATTTCCCGGGTAATGGGCGGCGGCCGCAGCCAAGGCATGGGCGGTGGCGGCATGCTGGGCGGCTTAGGCGGCGGGGGCAGCCTGGGCGGCTTGCTGGGCGGTGCAGCCAACAGCGGCTTGGGCGGCATGCTCGGCGGACTGCTGGGCGGTGGCATGTTGGGCGGCCTCATGGGCGGCAACTCAACCGCCAACTACCCCCAGCAGGGCTCGGCCATTGGCAGCGGCGGCTTGGGCTCCATGATGTCCATCCTCGGCGGCCTGGGCGGCCGCCCCAACACGCAACCGGCCAGCGCGGGCGGTGGCGGACTGGGCAGCTTGCTCGGCGGCGGCGGCAGCATGGGCGGTTTGCTCGGTGGCCTGCTTGGTGGCCGGTAGTTGCCTGAACCGCGGATTCATTAGGTGAGTCGGCTTTCGGTGACGATTGCTCCGCCCGCCATCAACATGCAAAAAGGCCACTCGAAAGAGTGGCCTTTTTTGTTAGAACATTCGGAAACGGCGCCCGTGCCGTTCGCAGAATCCGAGTAATCCGGCCCATCCGATAAATCCGCGGTTCAGACAGCCGGTTCAACCTTTCGCCACTTCAACTACGGGTGCTGGCGCGTTGGCGAACATGCCGCCGTGCTGCTCCACCACTTCCACCAATCGGTAGTTGAGGTCTTCCTTCACGTCCAGGTATTCGTCGTAGCTGGTCGTGTCCACGAAGTACTGCACGGTGACTTCTTTGCCGGTGGGGGTTAGCGCGTTGAACTTCATTTGCACGTCCTGGGTCACGAGCGGGTGCGCCTTCATGGCCTCCACCGCCGCCGCAATGATGGCGTGAAGCTGGGCGCTGCTCGTGCGTTGGTCGAAAGTGAGCGAGAAGCCCACGCGGCGCGACGTGCGCAGCGAAAGGTTGTCCAGGGGCTTGTCAATCATGCTTTTGTTGGGCACGGTGAGGTAGCTTTTTTCGGCGGTGCGCAGGCGAGTGCTGCGAAAACCGATTTTTTCCACCGTGCCGCTCACCGGACCGGCCGTCACCAGGTCGCCCACGGCAAAGGGCTGGTCGAGGAAGATGGTGAAGGAAGCAATGAGGTTTTCCAGGCTCTCCTTGGCGGCAAAGGCCACGGCCAGCCCGCCAATGCCCAAGCCGCCCACCAGCGCCGTCACGTTCACCCCGAACACTTCGCCCAGCACCACCATCAGCCCGATGACGATGACCAGCACCTTGAGCAAGTCTTTGGCAAACGGCAAAAACTGGTTATCGAGCCGGGTGGTGCGGGCCGTGGCGCGGAGCTCGTTGCGGCGCTGCACCACCAGCAGCGCAAAATCGACCATCCGCAGCACCACCCAGGTCACGATGGCAATGAACCCGAGCAGGAATACGCGCAACAGCGCCACCTTGGGCCAGGGCTCCACCCCTGCCACGGCGTCGGGCGGCAGGGGATAGCGCAGAACGCTGAAAGCCGCGTACACCGTAACCAGCAGCAGCAGCACCGACAGGGGCTGAATCAGCAAATCGTGCAATTCGGACTCGCTGACCCCGGCCGTGTAGCGCTTGGTAACACGAAACAACACCTTGCTCAAGAGCCGCGAAATCAGCCGGCGCAAGGCCCCGCCCACCGCCAGTATGAGCACCGCCAACAGGTATTGGCTAACGGTATTGCCTAAAAATTCTTGATGCAAAAAAGAAGGAAGCGTCATAAAGCAACAACGAATGAATGCAGCGGCGGCGCGTGCGAGCGTCGGCTCGTTGAACGGCAAACGGCAAAGCGCGGGCTCAGAAAAAGCGCGTGGCGCGGGTGCCTACTTGGCCCGAATGGCGATGACGGGGTCCAAGTTGGCCGCCATCACGGCGGGCACAATGCCGGCAATGATGCCGATGCCTACGGAAACCAGCAGGCCCAGGATGACGCGGGAAGCCGACATGGTGAGCGGCAGGGCATCCTGCGGCACCAGCGTCACGAGCCACACCAGCACAATGCCCGCCCCGCCGCCAATGAGGCACAGGCAAATGGCTTCAAACAAAAATTGAAAGAGGATAAAGAAATTCTTGGCTCCTAAGGATTTCTGGATGCCAATGATGTTGGTGCGCTCCCGCACCGACACAAACATGATGTTGGCGATGCCGAAGCCGCCCACCAGCATGGCAAACGAGCCAATCACGGCCCCCACCAGCCCGATGACGCCGAACAGCTTGCCCACCGCCGCCGCCACCATTTCGGGCCGGTTCAGCGCAAAATTGTCTTCTTCTCGGGGTTTGAGGCCGCGGATATTGCGCATCACCCCGCGCATTTCGTACTCCAGGTCCATCAGCCCGGGGTCATCGTCGCGTCCTTTCACCGCAATACTCGCGCTGGGGCCGCCGTTGAAGCCGTTGGTACTCAAGGCGAAGACTTTGGTAAATACCCCGAAGGGGATGATGCAGTTGGCGTCGTTGCTGGAAATGGTAATGAGCTTCTTGCCTTCTTTTTCCATTATGCCAATCACCGTGAGGTTCAAGCCGCGGGCTTTGAACTGCTTGCCTAAAGCGTTGCCGTTCGGAAACAGGTTTTCGGCGATGGTGGCCCCGATGATGGCCACGGGCCGGGCGGCGTCCATTTCCTGAACGGTGAAATAGCGGCCCTCTTTGATGGGCACATTGCTCACCGCCCGGTAATCGTAGCTCACGCCTTGTAGCGCACAGTCGGCCACCGAATTGGAACCGGCCTTGAGCGTGTTGCCGCCGCTGGCGGCGAAAATGGCAATGCCTTTGTTGTTGGGACCCAACTGCCGCCGCAACTGCTGAAACTCGCGCGGCGTGGGCACAGGGCGCCGGAAGTATTTCCACCACGGAAAATCAGGCGAGAAATCAAAGGGCCATTTGGAGACGTAGATGACCTTGTCGCCGGCAAAATCGAGGCTGCTGCGAATGTTGGCTTCCAGCGAGTCGACCACGGTGAAAACGGAGATGATGGCAAAAATGCCCACCGTGACCCCCAGCAACGACAAAATGGTGCGCAGCAGGTTGGATTTGAGGGCGTCCCATGCGAATCGGAAGCTTTCGAGGGTGAGGCGAAGGGTTAGCATATGGGGAAGAGCACGCGTACTGGTTCGGTGCCCAAGGTCAAAAGACGGGAATCAGCGGCGAAGTTGCGAGAAGCCGCGCTTCTCATTGGCGAATCCAGGTATTTCACGGCCTTTTGCTAAATCTTTCCGTTGCCCAAGAAAACAATTAAGCTGAGGGCGAAATGAAGTAACTGGACTCAGCCTGACGACGTTATTTTTTGCGGAGAGATTCCGAAAAAATGAATACTCCCGGAAAAAGCCGTACTTTTGCATCCCCAAAATTCCGTATATTCCCCCAACTACTGCCCTATGGCGATGAAATTGCACGAGTTCAAATTTGAACTCCCCGAGGAGCTGGTGGCCTTGCACCCGGCGCGCAACCGCGACGAAAGCCGCCTGATGGTGGTGCACCGCGCCACCGGCCAAATTGAACACCGCACCTTCAAAGATATCCTCGATTATTTTGTGGAAGGAGACGTTTTGGTTCTCAACGACACCAAGGTTTTTCCGGCCCGCCTTTACGGCAATAAAGAGAAAACCGGCGCCAAGATTGAAGTCTTCCTGCTGCGCGAACTGAACAAGGAGCTGCGCCTGTGGGACGTGCTGGTGGACCCCGCCCGCAAAATCCGCGTGGGCAACAAGCTGTACTTCGGCGAGTCGGACATGGTGGCCGAAGTAATTGACAACACCACGTCGCGCGGCCGCACCATCAAGTTTTTGTTTGATGGCACCGACGAGGAATTCCGCAAGGCGCTGTATGAGCTGGGCGAAACCCCGATTCCGAAAGAAGTTATCAACCGCGAAACCGAGCCGGCCGACAAAGAGCGGTACCAGACCATTTACGCCGAGCACATTGGCGCGGTGGCGGCCCCTTCGGCCGGCCTGCACTTCACCCGCGAGGTGATGAAGCGCATGGAAATCAAAGGCGTGGAGCCGGCGTACGTGACGCTGCACGTGGGCCTGGGCACTTTCCGCACCGTGGACGTGGAGGACCTGACCAAGCACAAGATGGACTCCGAGAACTTCATCGTGACGGCCCCGGCTTGCGAAATTGTGAACAAGGCGCTCGACGCCAAGAAGCGCGTGTGCGCCGTGGGCACCACCACCATCCGCGCCATGGAAGCGTCGGTGTCGGCCAACACTCGCATGAAGCCCACGCAGGGCTGGATTGACCGGTTCATCTTCCCGCCCCACGATTTCAAAATTGCCAACTGCATGTTGACCAATTTCCACATGCCGGAAAGCACGCTCATCATGCTGGCCGCCGCTTTTGCCGGCTACCCCCTGCTGATGGAAGCTTACAAAGAAGCCATCAAGGAGAAATATAAGTTCTTCAGCTACGGCGACGCCATGTTGATTCTGTAATAGGGACTTGGGGTCTTAGGGACTTGGTTTTCTTTTTCCTGACAGCTTCCCTTGCTGCCCTTTTTCGCCTGTTAAATTTTGAACGCCGGAATTCCTTCACAGGAGTTCCGGCGTTCTTTTTTGGCTGAACTTCGCGTCGATGAATGCCTCTCCTTCCCAAAGCCAAGCCCCCAAGTCCCGTAGTCCCCAAGTCCCCAAAAGGCTAGCCATCCTCGTGGCCGGCGGCAGCGGCACCCGCATGGGCGCCGACCGGCCCAAGCAGTTCCTGCTGCTGCGCGGCGAGCCGGTGCTGCTGCACACGCTGCGTCGGTTTGCCGAGCCCGCACTGGGCGTGGCGGAAATTGTGCTGGTGCTGCCCGCCGACCAGCTGGAGACGTGGCAGCAGCTGTGCGAACAACACCAAGTGGACGTTGCGCACCGGCTCGTAACCGGCGGCGCCA
>DASVTG010000517.1:0-4771 GCA_036387695.1 Hymenobacter sp.
GCCCTGCGCGAGCTCACCGACTTCTTCGGTGATTACAACGAATGGATTCGTGAGCTGGGAGTAAACCAGCGTCGCTATACCGCCATTCGGGCCGAGGAAATGGATTTCAACAAAATGGTGGCCGATAAAACGGTGGAAACCGGCATCTTCAGCAAAGGCATCACCCCCGGCTATTTCCGCGACGAGCTGACCAAGGCCGTGGGCAAAGACACCTTGAAGAACCCGACCGAGAACGAGGCACTGCGCTGGGTGGTGAAGGCCTTTGAAGAGGCCACCGGCGAGATTCTGGACAAGAAGCTGCAGTATTCCTGACGCCTTAACCTCACCCCCGGCCCCTCTCCCGAGGAGAGGGAAGCCAGGTGGCATTCTAACGAAATTTTATTTGAATCAACAGTAGAGGCCCATTACTGCCGGCATAAAGCCCTCTCGGCTCCCCTCTCCCTGGGAGAGGGGCCGGGGGTGAGGTCCCCCGGCCGCGCCTCTCTCAACATACAACATGGCTAAAATCCTGCGATTACACGATACCGGCTCCAGCACCCACGAAGGGTGGGGGCCGACTGGCAAAATTGGCCCCCACGAGGTGGAGCGGCTGCGCGACCCCCAGGGCGGGCGCGCCGCCAAGGTGGCCGTGTCCATTCCTTCCCCGTTTGCCCGCATGCACTTGGTGGAAACCGCGCTGCGCTTTGTGACGCAAGGCGGCGCCAGCTCGGACTCGGTTTATCATCAGCTCGTCAGCCACTTCTGGGACGTGTGGGAGATGATGTTCAACTACCACCAGCGCAAGCTGGCCAGCCAGCGCCTGCAAATCCGGGCCTGGCGCAAGGACGAGGAACTGGCCAAGCTGCGCGCCAACCCTGCCACCCGGCCCCTGGCCGACGTGCTGAGTTTGTACCTCGACGGCCGCTTCGCCAAGCTCACCGAGCTGCACCTCATCTACTTCCCCGGCGCCAACGGCATTCCGCAGCTCATTGGCGGCACCTCGCCGCTCACGCTGTTTTTCCCGGCGCCCAACCTGCGCCCGCTGCCGGTGCAGCGGCCCCAGGGCGGCGGCTATTACTTCGACAGCACCTACGTGCCGCTGGCCAGCCGCGAAGCTGCTTTCCGCGATTTTGTGTACCAGCAGTTTGTGGGCGACCCGGCCCTGATGGCCCTGGCCCCGCTGGTGCGCGACACCCTCGACCGCAGCCTGCTGCAGAAATGGGCCATGGAAGGCTCGGCCAGCCTGGCCAACTTCCCGGTCCTCACCGACTCCTCGAACAACCAGATTGACGTGGCCGGAGTGCTGCTGCGCGTGCGCCCCGACGAGGGCACGGTTCGCAACTCCGACCTGTTCATCCGGCCCAGCAAGGCGGGCGTGGCGGGGCCGCTGCCCATTGTGCTGCGCCCGGGACTGAAGGCCGTGGGCAAGCGCTACTTCAACGAAACCATGTTTGCCGACAGCGGCGCCATCGTGCCGGCCGCCGACGCCCGCCCGCTGAAGGAGCGCACCCTGCCCGGCCCGGAACTGCCGTACCCCTACCTCACGGTGAACGACTTGCTGGAAGACACGCTGCTCACCGTGCCCTACGAGGTGGACGAGGCGCGTTTTCACTGCGGCTACCTGAAAATCGCGCCCGGCTTCAAGCCGAATAACTGGCCCTTGCTGCCCATCAAGCCCGCGTACTTCGACTACTTCACGGCCCAGGAGCTGGCCGAGCACCTGACGATGGAGCTGGACCCGGCCTGCGTGCGGGTGCGGCTGCGGGTGCCCGTGAGCGGCGGCGACTTCGTGGACTACGAGCGTGCCTACTACCCCAACCCCCAGGGCGACAACATGGGCCGCCTGCTAGTGACCAACGTGGCGCTGTCGGTGTTTCCCTTCGTGAAGGTGGCCGACGCGCCGCAGTACAACGACTTCTACAAAATCATGCTGGTCGACGCCAACAACATCGACCCGAGCATGGTGACCAAGAAAGTCGACCTGAAGTTCTGGGTCGACGGCCGCCCGCTGGGCGAAACCGGCACCGGCCAAAGCGCCACCCGCTACGAGCGCACCCCCAAAACCGGCCAGGACGAAGGCAGCACCTACTACGAGGTGCGCGGCACGCACTTCGACTACCTGGAGGTGCTGAACCCTGCCCCGGCGGCCGGCTCGGCCTTGGTTATTCCGCGGTGGCCGGAGGTGCGGCAGGGCACCAAGGAGTACCGCTTTGCCATCGACTTTGGCACCACGAACACCCACGTGGCCATGCAGGACAGCCCCGGCCAGGAGCCCAAGCCGTTTAGCTTCGGCCTGCACGACACGCCGGTGGCCCTGCTCAAAAAGAGCACCGCCGAGCCCGACCGCAGCGCCTACGAGCGTCTGTACCGCGGCATCGACGACGACCCGGCCAACTTCGTACAAATCAAGCGCTGGCAGCAGTACCAGGAGCGCGAGTTCGTGCCGCCCATCATCGGGGCCGACAGCTCGCCTTATGCCTTCCCAGCCCGCACGGCCACGTACGAGGCCCCCAACTACGCCACCCAGGAGCTGAGCGTGCTGGGCAACATCAACGTGGCGTTCGGCATCATCACCGAGGAGCAGCGCCGGCCCAACTACCACACCAACCTGAAGTGGGACAACTCCCTGAACCAGGCCAGCACCAACCGCGTGCGGGCGTTTTTCCAGGAAATCCTGCTGCTGTGCCGCGCCAAAGTCGCCTTGAACGGCGGCAACCTCGCGAGCACCCAAATCACCTGGTTTGCCCCGCTGAGCTTCTCGACTTACCAGCGCAACCTGTACCAGCGCGAGTGGGATACGCTGTTCCACAGCATCTTCCACACCACGAACTCCATGCCGTGCATGGTGGAAAGCACGGCGCCGTACTACTTCCTCACCCGGCGCAACATCGTGACGCTGGGCCCGGGCGAAAACGCGGCCTTCATCGACATCGGCGGCGGCACCACCGACGTGCTGCTCTACGCCGACCGCAAGCCGGTGCTCAGCACCTCCTTCCGCTTTGCGGGCAATGACCTGTGGGGCGACGGCGGCGCCGAAGTGCGCGGCTCGAAAGACAACGGCCTGGTGCGTTTCGGCGTGGCCGGCGTGCAAAGCGCGGTGCTTTCGCCCGCCGCCCGCCGGGCCCGCGAATATGTGCTGGTAGCCGAAGGAACCGATAATTTCGGCTCCGAGGACGTGGCCAGCTTCCTGTTCAACTACGACCAGCTGCTGGGTTTCAGCGAGCGGCTGCTGCGGGCCGAGCACCTGCGCGTGCTGTTCTACCTGCACTTCGGCGCGCTCATTTACCACGTGGCGCAGGTGGTGGTGGCCAACGGCCAGCAACTGCCGCGCTACCTGTGCTTCACGGGCCGCGGCAGCCTCTACGTGCGCCTGCTGGCGGCCGGCACCAACCTGCAGCCGGTGGAGCGCCTGGCCCGCCTCATCATGGAAAAGGCCACGGGCCAGGCCATGCCGGCCGATTTCCGCATCAAGCTGGCCGACGACCCCAAGCAAACCACGGCCAACGGCGGCGTGCTGGCCACCGGCCAAATTCCGCAGGACCCGCCCCTGGTGCGCCCCGTGGGCACCGGCACTGAGTTGGACAAGGGCGAGCACCACCTCGAAGCCACGGCCGTGACCGACGAAATCAAGCAAGCGGTGCTGGCCAACGCGCGCAACTGCCTCAAACTGCTGCTCGAAGACCCCGAAGTGAAGCGCCTGCAAGCCGACCTGGGCGTGAAAAATGACCCCGGCCTGGTGATGAGCACGCTGGAACGCCACCTCGGCGACTCCTTCAACCTCTACCGCCAGCAGTACGCCGACGTGCTGCGCGACGGCGACACCGTGCCCGAGACCCTGTTCTTCCTGCCGTTCAAAAACGCCCTGTATGAGCTATCCAAGGTGCTTCATGACGCGCAGCCGCTTAACTAGGCAGCTTGGCCAAGCGGCGCTGCTCTGGCTGCTGACCACGGTTGGCAGCCAAACCGCTTTTGCCCAGCCGCGTGTCGATTCGGTGCGGGACGCGTCCGTCGCGGCGGTGCCCGATTCCGCGTCGGCGCCCACATCAGGCGTTTCGGCCACCGAGTCGTCCTCCAATTGGCCTCTGATACTTGGGGTGTTGGGCGGCATTGCACTGGGCGTGCTGGGCGCGCGTATGTGGTCCCGGTCGTCGTCTTCGCCTTCATCGCGGCCCGCCCGGTATCGGCCAGTTGAGCCCGAAACACCGGCTCCGCAGCCCGAGCCGGTGAAAAAGAAGCCCGCCGAAAACGTGCCGCGTGGGCCGGTCGTGCAGTCTTTGCGGAGCGTGCAGGACGGGGCAACTATGCCACCAACTGCCCCAAAAAATCCGCCCAAGCCCCCTAGCGCCAGCGGAAAGCCCAAGAACAAACCCAATAAGCCCAATGCGCCGTTCGGACGTGCTTCGTCCTGGCCCACCGTTCCTCCCCGCCCTGCTATGAATCCTTCCACGCCTTCCGGGCCTTCCAAGGCCGACGAGCAGCCCCTGGAAACCGGGCAAACCATTGAGTGGGCCGCGCCAACTTCCACGCCGCCCGCCATTCAGGAATTAATTGATTCCACTGCCTCGAACGACGAAATTCCCATCGACCGCGACGCCCGGGTAGAGTCCTTGACGGCGCTGGAAGCAGAAGCGGCGTCCATGCTGCCCAGCGGCCCGGTGCATTACTACGCGCCGGCTCCCGACGTGCCCAGCATTGAGCACCGCAAGCTCAGTCCGAACCCGCTGCCGCAGATGCCGTTGCTCATCACCTTGCCGCAGCCGGAGGCCACCACGGCGCAGTTCTCGTTCAGCCC
>DASVTG010000518.1:0-3642 GCA_036387695.1 Hymenobacter sp.
GGCGACCTCAGCCGCCAAAACCAGCGCCCCCACGTGGCCGAAGAGGCTCCGCTGAAAGAAGTGCTGCTGGAAATATCGGGCAAGCGGCTGGGCGCCACGGCCGTGCTCGACGCCGCCGGGCAACTGGCCGGCATCATCACCGACGGCGACCTGCGCCGCATGCTGGGTAGTTTTTCCGACCTCGAAAAGCTGCGGGCGCGCGACATCCTCACCCCGCGCCCGGCCACCATCGACGTAGAAGACTTTGCCGCCGAAGCCCTGGCGCGCATGCAGCAGCGCAACATCACCCAGCTGGTGGTGACGGAGGAGGGGCGGTTTGCCGGTTTCATTCACCTGCACGACTTGCTGCGCGAAGGCTTGGTGTAGGGGTGAATGGGCGAAGGAGTGAATGGGTGAATGGTTTTGCCGCGGCGCGGCAGCGAAAGCCCGCTGGGTGCCGCTTCGGATTTTCCCATGCAATTTTGTAGCCGACTCCAACGTAGCGAGCGAATTGCAAAAGTTGGCCAGGCATCGTTCACCCATTCGCTCATTCACCCATCCACCCATTGACTAGCACCTATCTCATCGTAATGGCCGGCGGCATTGGCAGCCGGTTCTGGCCTTTTAGCCGCACCAGCCACCCCAAGCAGTTCCATGACGTGCTGGGCGTTGGCAAGTCCATGCTTCAGCTTACCGTGGACCGGTTTGAAGGGGTTTGCCCGCCCGAAAACGTGTTTGTGGTGACCAACCGCGACTACACGGCGCTGGTGCAGGAGCACCTGCCGAACCTGCCGGCCGACCAGATTCTGGGCGAGCCCATCGGGCGCAACACGGCTCCGTGCATTGCCTACGCCAGCTACCGCATTGCCCAGCGCGACCCGCAGGCCACCATCATCGTGACGCCCGCCGACCACGCCGTGCTGCGCGAAGATGAGTTCCGCCGCCTCATCAGCACCGCCGTGGCCGCCGCTCGCGCCAGCGACGTGCTCATCACGCTCGGTATTCAGCCCTCGCGCCCCGACACGGGCTACGGCTACATTCAGTACATGGACGACCAAAGCCTGCCCGGCGGCGAGCTGCACAAGGTGAAAACCTTCACCGAGAAGCCCAATCTGGAGCTGGCCCGCATGTTTGTGGAAAGCGGTGATTTCCTGTGGAATTCGGGCCTGTTTGTGTGGCGTGCCGACGTGATTTTGTCGGCCTTCCGCCAGTACCTGAGCGACATCTCCGACGTGTTTGACGAAGGCGCCGACGTGTTGGGCACGCCTCAGGAAGATGAATTCATCAGCCAGGCTTACTCGCGCTGCCGCAACATCAGCATCGACTACGGCGTGATGGAAAAGGCCGATAACGTGTACGTGCTGCCCGCCGACTTCGGCTGGAGCGACGTAGGCACCTGGGATTCGCTGCACCGCATCGGCCAGCACGACGAGCACGGCAACATGGTCAACGGCGACGTGCTGCTGTACGACACCACCGGCTGCGTCATCAAAACCCCGTCGGAGCGCCTCGTGGTGGTGCAGGGCCTGGAAGACTACATCGTGGCCGAGTACGACAACGTACTGCTCATCTGCAAGCGCAGCGAGGAACAGCGTGTAAAGGAGTTCGTGGCCGACGTGAAGGCCAAGAAGGGCGCCGGTTACAACTAAGCCTGCGCGTCATTGCGAGCGCAGCGTGGCAATCCGTCCTGTGCTCAGCGACTAACCTTGAGACGTGAAAAGCCCCGACACTGCGCAGTGCCGGGGCTTTCTGTGTAAAAATGTGTTGTCACAATTCGGGACTTGTGGCTGAGAACAGGACGGATTGCCACGCTGCGCTCGCAATGACAGTTATGCCGCGTTCACTCGCTGCCGTGCCACCTCAAACAGCATGATTCCCGCCGCCACGCTCACATTCAGCGACTGAATCTGGCCGCTCATGGGCACTTTCAGCTTCACATCGGCCAGGCGCAGCAATTCGGGTGAAATGCCGTCTTCTTCCGAGCCCATGAGCACGGCTACGGGGCCGGTGAAGTCCACTTCGGCGGAACCCACGGCCTCGTCGGCTTTCTCGGTACAGGCCACTACGGTCACGCCGGATTGCTGGAGAAACTTGATGGTCTCCTGCAGGTTCTTTTCGCGGCACACGGGCAGCAGGTTGAGGGCGCCGGCGGAGGTTTTCAGGGCGTCGCCGTTGATTTGGGCAGCGCCGTGGCCGGGCACCACAATGGCTTGCACGCCCAGGCACTCGGCCGTGCGGGCAATGGCACCGAAATTGCGCACGTCAGTGATGCGGTCGAGCAGCAGCAGGAAAGGCACTTTGCCTTCCTCAAACAAGCCGGACACGATGCTGTCGAGCGGCGCGTAGTCAATCGGCGACACGAACGCGACGGCACCCTGGTGGTTTTTGCGGGTTAGGTTATCGAGCTTCTCCACGGGCACGAGCTGCACCTGAATGCCGGCTGCGCGGGCGGCAGCAGAGATGTCTGTGACGAGGCTGTTTTTGGTGCCGCGCAGCAGAAATATCTTCTCCAGGGTGCGGCCCGCGTTCAGCGCTTCCTGAATGGGACGTAGACCAAACAGCATGTCGATGCTCGCAGCCTGGGCCGGACGGTTCTCGTAACGCGGGCGGTCGTTGCCGCCTTCGTTACGCTCCCGGAAAGGCGGGCGGCTCTCGCCGCGGTCGGAGCGGCCGGTGCGGTCGCCGGCGGCTTCGTCGCGGTTGTCGGGCCCTCCGCGGCCCCGGGGGCGGGCAGGGCGGTCGTCAAACTCGCTGCCGCCGCGGTCCGGGCGGAACTGTTTGGGGGTGACGGGGCGGTTGGCGCCGTCGTAAAAGCGGCGGCCGGCTACCGGTCTTGCAGGGCGCTGGGGACGTTCGGGCCGGTCAGGGCGGTCGGTGGGGTTCTCCATTTTTCAACGGCGGCATACCAGAGCAGTTCGTACTCGGGCCGGCGCACCAATTCGTAGTAATCAGGCGCAAAGGTACTCGGCCGGGGGCGGAAGGTGTACGTAATGGGCCCGCCCCCCAGGCTGCCTTCCGGATAAAACCACCGCTCCTCGCCGTTGTAGAGCCGCCGCACGCTGGGCGGCGCGCCCATCACCACATACAGCAAGCCCCGGTCGGTGAGCCAGCCGGCCTTGTGCGCGGCGAAGAGGCGGTTGGCCGCCGTCACGCGGCCGTAGTACCGGCGTATCAGGTCTTTGCCCAGGTTTTGGTTGCCCTGCGCGATGTCAAGCCAGAACTTATCCACTGCCCGTTTGGGGTCGGGCGCGTCGGTGAGGCGCTTGCGCTCCTGGCTGGTGGTGAGGTAGCGCAGGGGCTCAATCAGCTCCTCGGCGGTGGTGAGGGCCGGGTAGGCATTGGCGGCTACCATCACGGCGAGGGGGGGAACGGTGTTGCCCGTGGCGCCCACGCGCAGGGCATATAAGCCCGGCTCGGCAAAGCGTAGGGGCTCGCCCGGCTCGGTTGCGGCCGAGTCGAGCACGGGCAGCACCCGCGGGCCAGCCGGCAAAGCGGCACGGTTGCTCATGGGGGGCAGGGCCGGCACGGGGTTCACCGCATAGCGCTTCCAGCGCACCGGTTGGTACAGGCCGTAGCAATCCACACCAAAGGTTTCGCCGGCCTGCACGTAGCGCCGCAGCAGTGGCAACCCGGCGGAGTCGGTGAGCACAAAGGGCCGGGTCG
>DASVTG010000519.1:0-6930 GCA_036387695.1 Hymenobacter sp.
GTGCGGGGTAGGGTCCGACCGTAGGAACGCGCCATGGCGCGTTCCTACGGTCGGACCCTACCCCGCACCCTTGGCGCCGAACGCGCCGTGGCGCGTTCCTACACCTTTCAACATTCCCACCCATGCCTTCGCGCGTCCATTTGCCTGCTGCCGTCGCTCCGCTCGCCCTCGAACGCCTGGATTCCTTGGTTGAAAACCGCACCGTGTACGCCCTGGAAGGGTTCGAGCTAAACGTGTTCGAAACCCACCGCGCCGCCTACCGGGTGGCGTTGCGGCTCGACGGGCTGGCCCTAACCACCATGTTGCGCGGCAAAAAGGTGATGCACTTGCCGGGTCGGGAGGCGTTCGACTACCTGCCCGGCGAGTCGGTGGTGGTGGACAAGGACGAGCTGATGGAAATCGACTTTCCGGAAGCCTGCCTCTGCCAGCCCACCCAGTGCCTGGCCGTGGCCATTGCCCCGGATACCATCCGCCACACCGTGGACTTGCTGAACGAGCGCTACCCGCGCGCCGAAGACCACACGCCCTGGTCCCTGGCTGGGCCCGAATACGCCCACCTCACCAACACCCCGGAACTGACCGACACCCTGGGCCGCCTGGTAGCCGTGTCGCGCACCACCGACGCCAACAAGGACGTACTGGCCGGTTTCACCCTGCAAGAGCTGCTGGTGCGCCTCATGCAAACGCAGGCCCGGCACCTCATCTTCCACGACTACGCCCGCTACCTCACCACCCACCGCTTCGCCGCCGTGGTAGACTACATCAAGCAGCATCTCGCCGAAAACCTGAGCATCGACAAGCTGAGCGCGGTGGCTTGCATGAGCAAGGCCACGTTCTTCCGGCTGTTCAAGCGCGAGTTTGGCCTCACGCCGGTGGAGTTCATCATCCGCGAGCGGCTGGGCGAGGCCAAGCGCCTGCTGCGCCACCCGCTGGCCAGCGTGGCCGAAGTCTGCCTGCGCGCGGGCTTCAACAACCTGTCGTACTTCCAGGCGCTGTTCAAGAAATACGAAGGCGTGACGCCCGGCGCCTACAAAAAAAATCTGTAGGAACGCGCCATGGCGCGTTCCGTCGTTGAACGTGCTTTTCCACACCGAACGCGCCGTGGCGCGTTCCTACATTCGCAATGGAATGTCAACCCTTGCACAATGGCCTATAAAACCCACAAGCAGTACCGGCTGCCGGCTCACAACTATGGGCGTTCTGGCGTTTATTTTGTCACCATCTGTGTGCTGAACCGAACCCACAGCTTCGGCACTATCACCGACGGGCAGATGACGCTTTCACTCGTTGGTGAGCAGGTAGCGCGGTGCTGGCAGGAAATTCCCGCTCATTATCCTTTGGTGCGCTTGGACTGCTGGGTAGTCATGCCAGACCATTTTCATGGCATTCTGATTTTGAAGTCCAACGATAACGACCTGTTAAACAACCAAGACGACCTCACTCCTGCAGGCCTGCGTCCGTTGCGCCCGTCCTCCGTGCCGGCAGTTACCAATCAGTTTAAAGGCAGCCTTAAACGTTGGTACAATCAGCACGGCCACGCGTTTGACTGGCAGCCCCGGTACCACGACCACATTGTGCGAAACCTGGACGCCCTGAGCAAAATCCGGAATTACATAATTAGCAATCCCGAAAACTGGGACCCCGACAAAACAGATTGGTAGGAACGTGCCACGGCGCGTTCAACGGCAGTACGAACCATCCGATTCATTTCCGGAAACTGACCGCGCGGGTGCCGAACGCGCCATGGCGCGTTCCTACGACCGGCGGCAGAAACTGCTTAAAACACCAGGCTGTAGGGCGCATCGGCCAAGGACTTGTATTCCTCGTGCAGGTCCACGCGCAGGATTTCGTGCACGTTGGCCCGAATGCGGTTGGAAATCTGGGTGAGCGGCAGGTCGTTGCTGTCTTTGCCGAAGGGGTCCTCAATTTCGTCGCCTATCATTTCTACGCCCAGCAGCGCGTAGGCCCCGAACATGGTTATCGGAACGGTGAGGTACTCGTAGGTATCGAGCAGGTTGAAGGGCATGGTGAGGATGAACACCGTGATGAAGCCCTTGATGAAGTAGCTGTAGGAGAACGGAATGGGGGTGGCCTTGATGCGCTCGCAGGCACCGGCCACGTCGAGCAGGGCTTCGTGGTGGCGCTGCAGGGTGAGCAGGTGCGTGGGCAGCAGCACCTGCTCGGCCAGCAGCCGCTCGTAAAACTCCTGCAGCTGGGCCGCGATGCGCGAGGGCACGTGGTCGACGAGGCGCAGCTGCTCGAGGTAGCCGGGTGCCGCGTCGGCCAGCTTCTGAAATTTCACGCCTCCGCGCAAGTGGCCATCGAGGGCAATGGGAAAGTTGGAGAGCACCTCGGCCAGGTAGGTGCGGTTGGCGTGGTCATCGGCGGGCAGGCGCGCGTGCAGCAGAATGGCCAGGTTGCGGCAGTTGTTCACCAGCTGCCCCCACAGGCGGCGGCCTTCGTAAAAACGGTCGTAGGCCGTGTTGGTCCGGAACACCAGCAGCAAGCTGAGCATGATGCCCAGAAAAGAGAAAAACTCTTTGTCGACGGTGAATTCCAGGGTATGAAAGTGCACGGCTCCCGCCGTGATGGCAGCGGCGTACAGGCCCACCCACAGCACCCGTTTCAGCAACAGGCGAATGACGCCCGAAGAACCCAAGTGGCGCAAAGCCTCCCACCAATCAGTCGATTTGTAAACAATCATGCGCAGTGCCGCCGGGGCCGCTAGTGGCCGGCCGGCGGCCCAAATTACGCTTTCGGGTAGGCGATGGTCACAATTTCCGCCACTTCTTCCTGCGGGCCCAGCTTCAAAGTCACTTGTTTGTGGAGCTTCACGCCTTGCACGGCCCGTGCTATGGGCGCCACAAACGCCACCTTGCCGGCCGCAATGTCGGCCTCGTCCACGCCCACAATGGTAAACGTGCGCTCGAAGCCGGGCGTGGGCGTGCCCTTGCCGCCGCTCACGGTGCGCAGGGTGACGGTGGCGCCGAAACGCACTTCCTTGGGAGGCTGGCCGGCCGGGCCCACCACCTTGGCGCTCCCGATGCGCTCGGTGAGCAGCGCAATGCGGCCGTTGTACAACGACAGGCGGTGGGTGCGGTCGGTGTCGTTTTCGCGGTTGGCTTCGGCTTGCGCCCGCTCCGCTTCCAGGGTGGCCAGCTCGGCGCGCAGCAGCTCCAGGCCGTGCGGCGTCACGTAGTTGGGCGTGCCCGGGGGCAGGGCCGCCCGCGGCGGAATAATGGGCGGCGTTTGGGCGTCGTCCTCTTTGGTAAATCCTCGGCTCATGTCAAGTGGAACGCAGCCGCCGGGGCGGAGTTGTCAGGCGGGCACGGGGTGCATTGGCCAGCGCTCAAGCTGCCCAAGCTCCCTTTCTGGGCTCCGATGCTGAAAGGCCTGAATTGAACATTGCCGGGGCGCGCGACTTTGCCGGCTCAACCGGGTAGCGGCACCGTTTCGCCGCTCAACCAATAGCCGAGCATCGATATTTAGCATTGCACCGGTGTGCTTCTCAAGCCCCGGCCTGCCGAATTCCAGGATTGGCAATTTTCTGAAGGTGAAGTTTTTAGCCGCAGAAATCATCGGGCAAAAAACCCGCATTTTTTCAGCCCCTGCCCTGCCGCGCCCGTACTGATTTTCAGCACGTCCACGCCTTCCTAGCCACTTCTGCACCATACCAGACGAACAGCTAAAACCACTCACCACTCATTCAGCAGGGCATCGCCGCCCCCAAAGCCGGTGGCCAAGTGGCGGCCCAAGCAACCGCCGAAATACAAAACGACGCGCGCACCCCCCAACTCAGGGCCGCGCTCGACCAAGGCAACGAAACGTCGAAGCAATGGGCTACTTCCCGGTTTGTGGTTGCCCAATCCAGGAAACTCCATCCCACCCACAAGCTTGTAGCAGGGGCGCAACGCGGTGACACGCCGCGTTGCGCCCCTCTTTTTGAGTCCTTCCCAAAACCTAACACACCCGGCCGCAAGCAGATTCAGGCGATTTAACGGAGCCGCTGCGTTCGGCTCGCACGCCGGCTTGCATGGCCTTCGCTCGCAGTCGCGCTGGGTTTGCCGGACGCAACCATCGGCGGCGTTGGCCTGTTGAAGGAACTTTGTGCCTGCCTTGGCGGCCGTGCCGCTTCATCCTTCCATGTCCAACACCGCTATCGAAAACGCCGCCTCCCCACCCGCAACCCCACCGAGCCACGCCCCCGCGCCGCCGCTGAGCAACGCCCTGGTGTGGCTGATGGCCATAACCTGCGGCCTGGTGGTGGCCAACATCTACTACAACCAGCCGCTGCTGGCCGCCATCGGGCGCACGTTCAACCTCTCCGACAGCAGCGCCAGCCTCGTGGCCACGGCCACGCAAGTGGGCTACACGCTGGGCATGCTGCTGGTGGTTCCCCTGGGCGACATGCTGGAACGCAAGCGCCTGATGCTGCTCATGCTGCTGGGAGCGGCCGGGGCCATGGCGCTGGCGGCGGTTGCGCCCACGTTTGCCCTGCTGGCCGGCGCCAGCGTGCTGCTGGGCATCCTCTCGGCGGTGCCGCAGCTGCTGGTGCCCATGGCGGCGCACCTGGCCCCCGAAGCCGAGCGCGGGCGCGTGGTGGGCCGCGTGATGAGCGGCCTGCTCATTGGCATTTTGCTCTCGCGCACCGTTAGCGGCTACGTGGGGGCGCATCTGGGCTGGCGCGCCATGTTCGAGATTGGAGCGGGGCTGATGGTGCTGCTGCTGGCCCTGCTGGCCTGGAAGCTCCCCACCGACCAGCCCACGTTCGCGGGTTCCTACGCTTCGCTGATGAAGTCGCTCGGCACGCTGGTGCGCGAGCAGCCGGCGCTGCGGCGGGCGGCGCTGGTGGGCGCGAGCTTGTTCGCCGCCTTCAGCGTGTTCTGGACCACGCTGGCGTTCTACCTCGAAGGCCCGGCTTTTGGCTACGGGTCCGACGTGGCCGGATTCTTTGGGCTGATTGGGGCGTTTGGGGCCTTGGCCGCGCCGCTGGCCGGCAAAACCGCCGACACCAAGGGGCCTAATTACACCATTCGGCTGGGCATTGTGCTGGCGCTGGCGGCTTACGCCCTGCTGGGGTTTGGCGGCGGCTGGGTGGCGGGGCTGGTGGCGGGCGTCATCGTGCTGGACGTGGGCGTGCAGGCCACGCACATCGCCAACCAGTCGCTCATCTTTTCGCTGGTGCCCGAGGCCCGCAGCCGCCTCAACACCGTGTACATGACGGGCTACTTCACGGGCGGCTCGCTGGGCTCGGTGGCCGGCGGCCTGGCCTGGACGCACGCCGGCTGGCCGGGGGTGTGCGCCCTGGGCGCCGCGTTCGCCGGCATTGCGTACGTGGTCAGCCGGTATTATGCGCGCCGCTAACAGGTTTGGCCCATAATTTGAGCACTGCTTTCCGGCCTTAGTTCACCCCGAACCAACGGTTGAGCTCGGCGCGTCAGTACGTATTTTTTTGTAGAAAATACGTCTTACCCTCCCCCCCGAAAAACCGTGTTTATCGCGTCGTGAGAGGGGTTTTTAATTAGTTATTTTTGCAGTTACGCATTAAGGTTTACGGGCGAAAATCGCCGCATTATTCGCAGCTCATCAGTTATGAAATCTACTATCCCCAATAGCGCAGGTCAAGACAGTTCGGTCTTGGCATCTGAACAAGGCCGCCAGCGCCTGCTTAAAACCGCCCTGCGAATTACCGAAAACACGGCCATTGCCCCGGATGAATACGAGCGCATGCTCCTCGACCAGTTCGTCGTGGGCCAGCTCACCATCGACCAGGTGCTGGCGCAACTGGAGGCCCAGCGCAGCGCTTAAGGCTCACCATTTGCAAAAACCACTACTACGCCTGCGCTGCAAGCCGGCCTAGGCACACCCGCAGGCTGTGCTGCCAATGCGGAATGGCCACGCCCAGCTGCGTCTTGGCCTTGGTTTTGTCGAGCACCGAGTAGGGCGGCCGAATGGCCTTAGTGGGGTATTCTGCCGTGCGGATGGGGGTAACTTTGGCGCTGATGCCGCTCAGCTCGAAAATGGCCACCGTGAAATCGTACCAGGAAGTCAGGCCCTCGTTGCTGTAGTGGTACAGGCCGTACTGCTGGTTCCCGGTTTCGATGATGGTGAGGATGCAGCCCGCCAAGTCGATGGCGTAGGTGGGCGTGCCGGTCTGGTCCCAAATGACGCGCAGCTCGTCGCGCTCGCGGCCCAGGCGCAGCATGGTTTTCACGAAATTGTTGGCGAATTCCGAGTAGAGCCAGCTGGTGCGCAGGGTAAAATACCGGTCGGTGTGCGCGGCAATTACCTGCTCGCCCTCCAGCTTGGTGAGGCCGTAGGCGCTGATGGGCGTGGTTTCGTCGCTTTCGAGCAGCGGCGTGTTGCCGGCGCCGGCAAACACGAAGTCGGTCGAAATCTGGATGAGCGTGGTGCCGAACTCGCCGCACAGGCGGGCCAGGTTTTCCACGCCGTCGCGGTTGATTTTGCGGGCCAGCTCCAGCTCGTCCTCGGCTTTGTCCACGGCCGTGTACGCCGCGCAGTTGATGCAGTACGCCGGGCGGTGCTCCGCAAAAAGGGCCTGTAAGCCGGCAAGGTTGAGAATGTTGGCCTGTGCCTCGGGCAAGAACTCAAGCCCCGCAGTGCCCCGTTCCTGCGCGACGTGTGCCAAACACTGCCCCAATTGCCCGGAGGCACCAAAAACCAATACCTTACCCATAAATGCTGCTTGCTTTGTAGCCTTGAATTTGTGCGGCAAGTTAGCGCTTGGCGCTCTAGAAAACGCTTCCAAGCCGCCTTGTGCACCGCCAGAACGAGTACCCCGAAATTCCATTTCGGCCCGCTTGAACGTTAATCGTTCTCACGGGCCGAAATGGAATTTCGGGGTACTCGTTCTGGCACTGGCGGCGCAAAATTGCTCATTCCGGCAGTTTCTTTTGCCCGGCCACTACC
>DASVTG010000520.1:0-3775 GCA_036387695.1 Hymenobacter sp.
CATGCGCGAGCTGGGGGTGAAAATGCTCACCGACGACGGGGACACCACCGCCGACCCGGCGGTGCTGCTGCGGGCGATGCAGTACGCCACCGAGTTTGGGATGTTTTTCGCCAGCCACTGCGAGGTGCCGGAGCTGGCCGGGCCGCGCGCCCTCAACGAAGGCGTGATGAGCTACCGGCTGGGCATCAAGGGCTCGCCGGCGTGCGCAGAGGAAATCATCATCGACCGCGACATCCGCCTGGCCCGGGCGGCGGGCGCGCACGTGCACATCCAACACGTGTCCAGCAAGCTCGGCATGGAAACCATCCGCTGGTGGAAGTCCCGCGGCGACGTGAAGGTGACGGCCGAAGTGGCCCCGCACCACCTGATGTTCACCGACGAGCACATCGGCGACTACGACACGAACTACAAAATGAACCCGCCGCTGCGGACGCAGGCGGATTGTGATGCCCTGCTCGAAGGGCTCAAGGAAGGCGTATTCGACCTCATTGCCACCGACCACGCGCCGCACACGCCGTTCGAAAAAGCCCAGGATTTCATCAGCGCGCCCAACGGCATCACCGGCCTGGATACGGCCCTGGTGTCGCTCTACCACCACTTCGTCGAGCCCGGAAAATTCGGGTGGGACCTGGTGGTGAAGCGCTACTCGGCGGAGCCCCGCCGCCTGATGGGCCTGCCGGTAGCCGCCATCGAAGTCGGCCAACCAGCCGAGTGTGTCTTGTTCGATACCGAAGCAGAAACGACCTTCACGCGGGACTTCATGAAGTCTAAATCTCAGAACACGCCCTTCATCGACCAAACGCTGAAAGGCCGGGTAGACTTGGTGATTTTGGGTACGGAAATCCTGCTGGAGCGCTAACCCTTAGGGGTGTAGACAGCTGGCAAAAGAACGTCCTGCTTCGTCTGGCAGCCGCCAACTGGAGCAGGACGCAGCCTGCAAGTCGCTAGAACAGCCTAATTACGTTTTTTCGACTATCCGGGCATGGCCAGCCACCTCTACAGGAAACCCCAAGAGTCATAGGGCACTTCCCCGGAAGTACCGGGCTTTCCTTTAAAGGTTTAGAACGTCACGTCCAGCCCCGCCGTGAGCAGGCGGGGCGTGCTCACGCGGATGCCCTGGGGGCGGCGTGAGGCGATGTAGCGCGCGTCAGTGAGGTTTTTGCCGGCCAGGCTCAAGCGCACGTGGTCGCCGGGCAAGCGGTAAAGCACAGTGGCGTCGAGCAGGCCGTAGGCGGCCAGGCGGCCGGTGCGGCCGTCGGCCGAAGGGGCGACGGTGTTGAGCTCGTCGGTGTACTGGCGGCCGACGTAGGTGCCGGTCAGGCGCAACGTTAAGCTACGCACCACGTCGGCGCTCAGCCCGCCGGACAGCAGCACGCTTGGGGCGTAGGGGGTGCTGTTGCCCCGGATATTGAGCGGGCGGGCGTCGGGGCCCGTGACCACGCGGTCGTCGGCGTAAGTGGCGCGCACGTAGGTGGCTTTGGCGTCGAGCACCAGCGAGCGGGGCAGACCCAGCAGCTGCTCAAAGTCCAGCAGCAGGCTGCCCTCCACGCCCCGGTGGCGGATGGCACCGCCATTGAGGAAGCCCGCCCCGGCGTTGCCCGAGGACTGCGACACCGGAATGACCTGGTTGGAGAAGTCCATGAGGAAGGCCGTGGCTTCGAGCTCGAGGCCGCGCGCCCCGCGGGCCCGCACGCCCAGCTCGTAGTTCCAGCTCAGCTCGGCGTCCAGCTGCAGGGCCACGCCCGCGCCCGTGATGGCGTCCTTGATGCGGGGCGGGGCAAACCCACGGTGCACGCCAGCGAACACCGTAGCCCGGTCGGTGAGCGTATAGTTCAGGCCCGCCCCGGGAATTAGGGCCGTCACGGTGCTCGAAGCCACCACGGCCGTGTCGCGCGCTTGGGCGGGACGGCCGCGCAGGGCGAAGAGGCCGCGGCGGATGTCGCGCTCGTAGGCAAACCGCTCCCCGCGCAGGCCCACCGTGGCCGACAGCCGCTCGCTCAAGGTCAGCTTATTCTGAAAAAAGGCGCTCATGGCCACGCCCGTGCGTATTTCGAAGTCGCGCTGGTCGCCGCCGCGGGCGTCGGCCTTGCGGCCCACCACGTACTGCTCCTCAGCCTGCTCGTGCAGCAGGCGGGCGCCCGTCACAAGTTCGGCAGCTCGGCCGGCCAGCTGGTAATTCACGGTCAAGCGCGGCTCCAAGCCGGCCACCTGGAACTGACGGTTGCGGTGGCCATTGCTGTTGAGCATGTACACCGCCCCGCCCGGCACTTCGGGGTTGCCCCAGACCACGCCGGTCTGGTTGGCGGCAGTGGGGGAGGAGGAGAAGTCCTGGCGCTGCCAGTTGCGGGCGGTGGTGTAGCCAAAGGCCGTGGTGCTGAGCTCCACCCGGTCGGAAAAGCGCAGGCGGTGGCCGGCGCTGAGCGAGTAGCGGCGCACGGGCAGGCGGTCGTCGGGGGCCAGGGGCTGGTAGTCCTGGCCGCCCCGCTCGTACTGGGACTGCGTCAGGCCCAGGTAGGAGGCGTTGCTGAACTCGTCGTAGACGCCCAGCTTGAGGCGCAGGGTTTGCCGGGCCGTGAGGGCCACGGTGAGCTTGGCGGTAAAGTCGTGCAGGCGAAAGTGCACCGGTCCCAGGTTGTCGGCGCGCTTGTGCAGGTAGCTGACCAGCAGGCCCGTGTTGCCGAAGGTGTTGCCGTAGCTGACCAGGCCCGAGAAGTAGCCGCACTGCCCGCCGCGCACCCGCACCGTGGTCAGCTCGGTGGCGGGGGCCTCGGCGGTGAGGTAGTTGATGACGCCGCCGATGGTTTGGGGGCCGTACTGCAGCTGGCCGCTGCCTTTGAGCACCTCCACGCCCGTCATGCGGTCAATCACGGGCGTGTAGTAGAGTTCGGGCTCGCCGTAGGGCGCCAGGGCTACGGGAATGCCGTCTTCGAGCACCAGCACGGTGCGCGAGCGGTCGGGGTCGAGGCCCCGGATGCCGATGTTGGCCCGCAGGCCCACGCCTTCTTCGTCGACCACGTTCAGGCCCGGCACCCGGCGGAACACCTCGTTGCTGCTCACCGGTGCCAGCAGCCCGATTTCCTTGGCCGACACCCGGCTGACCGAGCCGGGGATGGCCGTGAACAGCTCCGTGGCGTCGCGGCCCAGGATGGTGACTTCGGAAGTCTCTACCCGGCGGGTGGTGTCGGGGGCGGCCGGGCTTTGGGCGAACGCAGCCGGCGCGGCCAGCAGCAGGGTACCGGCAAGGCCGGCGAAATAGCAAGGTAAAGGACGGCTCATTGACGGCGCAGCGAAGGAAATGACGCAAAGCTAGAGGAGCCCTCCAGGCTCATGCCACGCAACTGCCAAGCTTAATCCAAACGTAACGCAGGGCAAGCAGACGCCTAAAAGGTGCGGCCGCCGCCGGACCGCCGCCAACCGCGTGGTCATCAGGGCCTACTCACAGGAAAGGTTGGGAAACTTCGTGCTAGACAGCGGGAGAATTGTGTCCCCGGCCGGCTACTGTTTCGAACTTTATTCGACATTAGGTAACATATTATTCATATTATCAGGTTGTTACTCTTTGGTAAAGGATAAGATTTTCAGGTTATTCAGGGAGTAGTAGCCAATACTTTTGACCAGTCAAACCACGCTCACTCCCTCACTCGATGAAAACTACTTTACTCCCTCGCCGGCGGCCGTACGCGGTGCTGATTGGGCTGCTGCTACTATTGCTGGGCCCGCTGGCGCCCCCTCTGCGGGCTCAGTCCACGGACGCCTCGTTTGCCGGCACCGTGAC
>DASVTG010000521.1:0-2076 GCA_036387695.1 Hymenobacter sp.
TGAACGTGCCCCAGTGCAGCGGCAGCAGCGGGCCGCCCCCGAGCAACTTGTGCGCCGCCAGCGCCTCGGTGGGCCCGAGGTGGATGTCGGCCCATTCGGCATCGTAGGCCCCGATTTCGAGCATGGTCAAATCGAACGGGCCGTACGCGGTCCCTATCTGGCGAAAGCCTTCGGCGAACGGGCCCGAGTCGCCGCCAAAAAACACCTTGTGCTGCGGCCCCAACAGGCACCAAGAGGCCCACAGCGTGCGGTCGCGGTTGAGCAAGCCGCAGCCCGAAAAGTGGCGGGCCGGCGTGGCCACCAGGGTCAGGTCGGGCCCCAGGGCGGCCGTATTCCACCAGTTGAGCTCGGTGATGCGGGCAGTGGGCACGCCCCAGCGGCGCAGGTGCGCCCCCACGCCCAGGGGCAGAAAAAGGGCACGCCCGTTTTGCCCAAGCTGCGAATGGTGGCCTCGTCGAGGTGGTCGTAGTGGTCGTGCGAGAGCAGCACGGCGTCGAGCGGCGGCGCTTGCGCCAACGGCAGCGCAAAAAACCGCTTCGGGCCGAAAAGCTGCGAGGGCGACGCCCGCTCGGCCCACACCGGGCCGGTGAGGATGCGGCGGCCATCCAGTTCCAGCAGCGCCGTGGAGTGGCCCAGCCAGGTCACGCGCAGGGCGTCGGGCGGCACGGGGGCGGCCAGCGCGGCGGCATCGGCCCGGAAAGGGCCCAGCGGCGCTTTGGGCTCCCGCTCTTCCTTGCCCAGCACGAAGCGTTTGAGCAGCGCCCCGTAGCCCGAGGGCGGGCTGACGCGGGTGGAAACGGCGTTGAGGTATTTTTTGCCGGTGTGGTGGGGCCGAAGCTGCATATGGTCCTGGGGCTGCGGCCGCCCAGCTTGGCGGCCACTGGACCAAGACGCCGCTAGCATCCGGATGTTTTGCCGGGGGCTACCGCAGTTGGTAGGCCAGCCCCAGGCGCAGGGTGCGGGAGTACGCTTCCGGTTCGGCGCCGGTCAACTTGCCGTAGTAGTTGAGCAAGCCGTACGAATAGCTGGCGTTGAGGCCCACGCGGTGCACCCAGGCCGTGGCGTCGGCGCGCAGGCGCACGTCGCCGCGGCTGTCTTTTAAGTACTTCCGGTTCGTCGACCAATCCTTGCCCCCATCGTACGTGCCGCTGCCTTTCTCGCGAAAGTCAAATACATATGCGCCTTCCGGCCCCACCAAAGCGTCAACCTCCACAATCCCTGCCGTGAAGCGGCGGCCCAAGCCCAGGAATACCGTCAGGTTCTGGTTTTGCAAAGCCGTGTGGCCCGTGGCCGCGTAGGGGCCACCCCGAGACGAGCTGTAGCTAAACGCAGCGTAGTCAACAGCGGTAACGGCGGTTCGGCTTTGCAGCCATTCATAGCCCAGGTCCAACGCCAGCAGCCCTTGTTGAGCGGCTACTCGCTGCACGCGGCCGCCCAGCGCAATGCCCGCCCCCAGCCGGCCGCCGTAAGACGTGCTGGTAAAGCCGTTTTTTTCGCCGTCGAAATAATACACGCTGGAGACGCGCTGGGCATTCTCACCGCCAAACCTGAGCAAGCCCGCTCCAGCCCGGCCAATTATATCGGTGTGTTGGGCGGCTGCGGGCACGGCCAGGGCCAGCAGCGGCAAAAGCAGTAAGCACTTCTTCATCGGAAAGAACACAAACAAGGAGAACCAACCGTGTTGTTGGCTTCCGGATGACCGGCCGCAACAGCGCAAGGTTGCTTCCGTTTTCCACGTTTTTTGTCCTTGTTTGTAGTGCGTGCCCTGCCACAAACTGGCCGTGCTAAAAGTCAGCCTTGAGGCCGAGGGCCAGCGTGAGCAGCTTGTGAAAGCCCAGCCCACCCTGCAGGTTGTTGAAGTAGCTGGCCAGGTACAAATCGTTGGTGCCCAGCTCATAAAACGCCGACAGTTTGCGCGGCTGGCCCGTGGCCGCCACCGGCGGTGCCAAAAACGTCACGCGGCTGCCCAGCATCAGCCCCACGCGGGTGTCGGTCGAAAACCAGTAATAGTCTTTGGGGTATTGCCCTTTCACCCCGTCGTTGATGACGCCGTGCGTGTAGCTGGCATACGCTCCG
>DASVTG010000522.1:0-3686 GCA_036387695.1 Hymenobacter sp.
CCGTGCATCCGGGGAAGCGGCGCTGACGGCGGCCAGCTGCGCCTGGATTTCGGCCAGGGCTGCGCCCGGTGCGGCGGCGCTGCCGCCCGGCCACGGCCCCCGTCAGGCCCGCCCCCGCCACAAGCCCCAGCAGCCACCGCATGGGCTAGGAGGCGCGGTTTTCGAGCACGTAGCCGATGCCGTTCAGGGTGTGAATAAGCTTGGGGGTGAAGTTTTTGTCAATCTTTTTGCGCAAATAATTCACGTACACGTCCACCAGATTGGTGCCGGGGTCGAAAGACAAATCCCAGACCTGGCCCACGATTTCGGGGCGCGTGAGGGCCCGGCCCTGGTTGTTCATGAAGTATTCCAGCAGGGCCAGCTCCCGCACGGTCAACTCAATGTGTTTGTTGCCGCGCTTCACCACTTTGCTGCTGCTGTGCAGCTCCAGGTCGGCCACTTTCAGCACGTTTTCTTCGGGGGCGAGGGCGGAGCGGCGGTGCAGCGCCCGCAGGCGCGCCAGCAGCTCCGCAAAGGCAAAGGGCTTCACCAGGTAGTCGTCGGCCCCGGCCTCGAAGCCCATCAGGACGTGGTGGGTGGAAGCCATGGCCGTGAGCATGAGCACCGGCAGCTGTTCGTAGCGCTGGCGGATGAGGCGGCACAGCTCGAAGCCGTTCATCTCGGGGAGGTTCACGTCGAGGATGACGGCGGTGTAGGCGGCGGTGGCGAGCATTTGCTGCGCCGAGGTCGCGTCGAGGGCCACGGCCGTTTGGGCGCCGCTTTCTTCCAGTCCCTTTTTTAGGAAGGATACGACCTTCAATTCGTCTTCTACGATTAAAATTTTCATCCCAGGTTGGCGGATTGGGCGGCCCTGCGGGGGGCAGGGCGCGCGGGTGAGCAATGCGGCGGGGTGGGACGAGGCGCCGGGAACAACTAACTACAGGAAGCGCGGGGAAAGGAAAAACAGCGGGCGGGGCGGCGGTACGGGGCGCGCAACCCCGGCCCTACGGCACGCCGAGCGGGTCGTCGCCGTCGAAGGGCGGAATGGCGATGATGGGGGTGCGGCCGCTGCCCGTGCCCATGGAGTAAATGGAGGGCGCCTGAAACAGGTCGCCGGGCAGCTTGCGGAGGCCTTCGGGCGCCACCTGGTAGCGGAAAATGGTGTCGTACTCAGCAAAATCCTTGCGCACGTCCACCTCCAGGTCGCTGATGATGCCGCCGTGGATGTCGTAGACCCAGCCGTGCAGGTACAGGGGCGTTTGGCGCTGGTAGGCGCGCTGCACGATTTCGGATTGGTGCAGGTGGTAGACCTGCTCGATGACGTTCAGCTCCACGAGGCGGCGGAAGCGCTCGGGCTCGGTTTCCAGGTTGCCGAGCTCGTGCTCGTGGCGGTGCATCACCTCGCGCACGCCGCTCAGCCAGGTGTTCACCACGCCGGCGTCCACGCCTTGCATGGCCTCTTTCACGCCCCGGCAGCCGTAGTGCCCGCACACGATGATGTGCTGAACGCCCAGGGTTTCGATGGCGTAGTGCAGCACCGACAGCAGGTTTAAGTCGGTGCTCACCACCAGGTTGGCCACGTTGCGGTGCACGAACACCTTGCCGGGCGCGGTGCCGGTCATCTCGCTCACCGACACGTGGTTGTCGGAGCAGCCGATGAACAGAAACTTGGGCGCCTGCTCGGCCGCCTGCTCGAAGAAGCGCGGGTTGTGCCGCAGCTTTTCGGCCACCCAGTTGCGGTTGTTTTCGAAAAGCTTGTAGTAGGCTTCAAAGTCGGCCTCCTTGCCGTTGACGTGGGCTTGGGCGGCCACGTCTTGCGCGTAGTTTTCGCCTTTGCGCAAGAATATGAGCTCGATGTTGCGCTGGCGGGCCGTTTCGCGGAAGTTCTCGATGGCGCTGATGACGTCGCGGTCGATGAACGCGGAGTTGGTGGCGTCGATTTCCACCGTGGTATCGGCCGGAATGTCCTTGAGAATGGTCAGGATGCTGGCTTTGTTGAGGAAGGACACGTGCTCGCCCAGGCTGAGGCGCAGGTGCTCCTGGCCCTGCACCGTGTAGCGCTGGAAAAAGTGGGCGTCCTTCTGCATCTCTTTCAGGATGAAGAACAACCCCGTTGCCACGCCAATGCCGATGCCGACCAGCAAGTCCGTGAGCAAAATGGCCACGATGGTCACCACGAAGGGCAAAAACTCGGTGATGCCGGCCTTGAAAAACTGCTTGAAAATGCTGATGCGCGCCAGCTTGTAGCCCGTTATCAGGAGAATGGCGGCCAGCGCGGCCCACGGAATCAGGTTGAGCAGGCCCGGAAACAGCACCACGCTCAGGAGCAGAAAGCTGCTGTGCACCAGGGCCGCCATTTTGGTGCGCCCGCCGGCGTTGATGCTCACCGAGCTGCGCACGATGACCGACGTGAGCGGCAAGCCGCCGAGCAGGCCGCTCACCATATTGCCCACGCCCTGCGCTTTGAGCTCGCGGTTGGTGGGGGTTTTGCGTTTTAGCGGGTCCAGCTCGTCGGTGGCTTCGATGGCCAGCAGGGCTTCGAGGCTGGCCACCAGGGCAATGGGGATGGCGGTCAGGTAGACTTTCGGGTTGGTTAGCTGCGAAAAGTCGGGCAGGGTGAAGAGGCCCACAAACTCAGCGGCGCTTTTCGGCACGGGCAATTGCACCAGGTGCGTGCCGCCCAGGGCGTAGGCGGGGCTGAGCAGGCGCACTGCTTCGTTGAGCACCACGCCCAACACCACGACCACCAGGGCGGCCGGAATTTTGACCAGGATGGGGTTGGTTTTGAAAAAAGGCTGCTCCCAGGCCAGCAGCACGGCCAGGCTGGCCGCCGCAATGCCCACGGCGGTGTAGTTCACTTCGCGCACGGCGTGGTCGAGCAGGGCGCCGATGTTGCCGCCGGTCCAGGGAAACAGCGCCAGGGATTCCACGGCGTCGGAATCATAGCCCAGCAGGTGCGGCAGCTGCTTCAGAATCAGAATAATGCCGATGGCGGCCAGCATTCCTTTGATGACCGAAGAAGGAAAGAAGTTGCTCACCATCCCGGCGCGCAGCACCCCCAGCACTATCTGCATGGCCCCGGCCACGCAAATGGCCAGCTGCACGGCCTTGAACGAGCCCAGCGCGCTGATGCTGCTCACCACCACCAGAATGAGCCCGGCTTCGGGGCCGGAAATGCTGACGGCCGAGCGGCTGAGCGCGCCCACCACCAAGCCGCCCACGATGCCCGCGATGATGCCCGAAAACAGCGGCGCGCCGGAGGCCAACGCAATGCCCAGGCACAGCGGCACGGCCACCAGAAACGACACCAAGCCGCCCTGGAAGTCGCTTTTGAAGTAGGAAAGGTCCCAGTCGCGGGACTTGGCAGCGGGAGGAGTCATGGGCGGGGAAAGGCACGGGAGTTCCGGCACTGCTCAAAAGCAGCGAAGTGCGGGAATCGAGTGAAGGGGAAGGCCAATGACGCATTGGCCGGCCAGGCGAAGCCTCGTTTTCGGAGCTTCGGGTCAGGTTTCGCGAAGGGATGGGAAGCGCGAACCCGGTTGGTGAGCTTTCTACGTCAAAGGTATAAGGAGCGTCTAGCGACGGGGATTAAAGGAGAATTATAAGTTTATTAGAAGATTATTAAAGAATCATTAGAGGGGTTTGATATGATTGCGGGCACAGATAGGGTGTAGAGACGCGACACTTCGCGTCTCCGGGGCTGCACC
>DASVTG010000523.1:0-1882 GCA_036387695.1 Hymenobacter sp.
AGAACATGAGCATTCGGGCCCAGGCCGAGCAGGTGCGCCGCGTGAAGCGCTCGGAAAGCGGCATGATCCTCGATCCTTTCACCCTGGAGGAGCATGCTACCCTAGGTGATGCCAAGCAGCTGATGCGCGATAACAAGATCGGTGGTATTCCCATCGTGGACACGGAGCGGCGCCTTAAGGGTATTCTAACCAACCGCGACCTGCGCTTTGAAAAAGATATGACTCGCCCCGTGACGGAGGTGATGACCAAAGACAAGCTGGTAACGGCCGAAGCTGGTACCGAACTTTCCGTGGCCGAAGAAATTTTACAAGACACGAAAGTCGAAAAGCTGCCCGTGGTGGACAAGGAAGGCCGACTAGTGGGCCTTATCACCTACCGCGATATTCGGAAGCGCCGCCGCTCGCCCAACGCCTGCAAAGACCAATATGGCCGCTTGCGCGTGGGGGCCGCTGTTGGAGTCACGGCGGATTTGCTGGACCGCATCGGGGCTTTGGTGGAAGCCGGCGTAGACGTTGTCAGCGTAGACACGGCGCACGGCCACTCTAAAGGCGTGCTCGATGCCGTGCGCAACATCAAGAAAACCTTCCCCAAGCTGGAAGTTATTGCCGGCAACGTAGCCACTGCCGAAGGAGCCCGCGCCCTGGCCGACGCCGGTGCTGATGCCGTGAAGGTCGGCGTGGGCCCGGGCTGCTTTGCGGCCGGCACCCGGGTGCTCATGGCCAATGGCACGTACCAAAACATTGAGCTGATCCGGGCAGGTGACCGGGTTATCAACATGCACGGCCAGCCCGTTACGGTGCTTAAAGCCTGGTGTACGGGCGTGCGCGAGGTCATGGCGGTGCGCCACGCCCATAGCTTGGAAGAAACTATTGTAACTCCCGACCACCGGTTCTGGGTTGGCGACCTCAGCTCGGTAGCGGCCGAAACGGTAGCTTCTAAAGGCTATGCAGCTGTTTTGGAAAAGCCGGCCCGCCTGGGTGGCAGCAAGCTGCGCTGGAAAGAAGTGGCGGAAGCCGGGAACGCCACCTTCCTGCTTCCCCGTCAACTGGCGTTTGAGTGGCCGGAGCATTTCACCGCTGAGCTAGGTTGCTACGCCGTACGCGCCGCCAAGCTGGCGCGTTATGAGTCGCGCATCACCGACACCTACGACACGGGCTATGTGTTCGGCACCTTTCTCGGCGATGGTCATGCCTTCCTGAATACAAATGGCAAAACGGAGATCGGGCGTGTAACCTGGTACTTTGCCGCGCACGAAACTGCCATTATTGAAAAGCTGCAACGCTGCCTAACCCAAGTAGTAGGCTTTGCGGGCAGTGAGGTGCTGAGCACCAAGGGCAACATGATTAGCGTTCATCTGTACTCGCTGCCCTGGGCACGGCTGCTGGCCTGCTTCGGAAAGCGCGAGCACAAACACTTACCCAGCGAATACCTTTGTGCTAACCCAGAGTACCTGCGCGGCCTGCGGGATGGCTTGCTCGACAGTGATGGCTACACCGCGACCGACGGCCGCTTGTGTTTTCACAACACCGCCAAGCCATTAGTCGAGCTGTTTGCCCTGCTTACCTTTCTGCTCGAAGGCAGCTTTCCCAACTTGCACAGCGAAGCTGGCAGCATGGGAGGCTTACAGGGCACACGCGACGAGAATTGTCGCCTTAGCTACCGTGCCCGCCTCAACGTCACCCATGCCAAGCGCCAGATGGAGCAGTACAACGTGGTGAAAATATTGGGCAAGCGTCCATTAGCTGCCGCTTTGCCCGTGTATGACTTAGAGGTAGATTGCCCGACTCACAGCTTTATTGCCGATAACGCGATTGTTCACAACTCTATCTGCACCACGCGCATCATCGCCGGCATCGGGGTGCCGCAGCTGTCGGCCGTGCT
>DASVTG010000524.1:0-4525 GCA_036387695.1 Hymenobacter sp.
GTCAGGTACACGGTTTTCAGCTTGGCGTAGGCCGCGGTGTCGTCCACGTCGAAGTGCGCCACCACGTGGCCGCGCAGGCCGTGGGTTTTGATGATGTAGCCGAGCTGATAGGTTTCGTGGAGAAGCATGGGAGGGGGCGTAACGAAAAAAAGTTTGGGGGTTGCCAGCCAGTTCGGCCCACAACCCCCAAACCCTCTCGGTTTAAAAACCTAAAAACTACTCAGCAGCCTCCGTGGTGGCTTCTGCTTCGGCCGGAGCCTCGGTGGCCTCGTCGGCCGCCGGAGCGGGCGCGTTAGCAGCCAGCAAAGCAGCGGCTTTCTGACGCTGAGCTTCCGAACGGGCTTCCTTTACCTTGGTTTCAGCAGCGAAAGCAGCCTTGCGGGCTTCTTCCTTGGCATCGACCAGGCCAGTGCGCTTGCCTTCGATTTTAGCGTCTTTCTCCTCTTTCCAAGCGCTGAAACGCTGGTCGGCAACATCCTGGGTGATGGCGCCTTTGTCAACACCCAATTGCAGGTGACGGCGGTAGAGCACGCCACGGTAGCTGAGCATGGCCCGAACGGTGTCGGTGGGCTGAGCACCGGTCATCATCCAGTAAAACGCACGGTCGGCGTCGTAGTTGATGGTGGCGGGGTTGGTGTTGGGGTTGTAGGTGCCGAGTTTCTCGATGAAACGGCCGTCGCGGGGCGCGCGGGCGTCAGCTACTACGATGTCGTAAGTCGCGGCCTTTTTGCGGCCACGGCGGGCGAGGCGGATTTTAACTGCCATAAACCGGTGGGTTTGGTGCGACGCAGCTCGTGCGTCTGGTTATATTTTCCCGAAATTGGGAGTGCAAAGGTAGCATTTATTCAACTCATTAGCTAGTCCATGCACAAAAAAAGCCCTGGCGTTGGAGCCAGGGCTTTTTGTTTCACCGGAGGAATAACTAGGCGGCTACGGCTTCGCGCTTGGGCTTGGTCAATTTGGAAATGGCGTTCAGGTTCATGTTTTTGCGCTTCACCTTGATGATGCCGACTTTATCGAGGCCCCAGATGGCGACGTACGTGGGGTCAAATTCCCACCACTTCACGCCGAAGTTGACGCGCATGGGCAGCTTGTGGTGGTTGTTCTGGAAGAGCTCGCCGAAAGCCAGGAAATCAAGCGCCAGCGTGTTGCGGGATTTGTCGCGGTTGTCGAAGTTCTGGTAGCCGTATTTGTGGCCGCCCCAGTTCACGATGGCGCCGTGAATGGGACCCATCAAAAAGTGTATGGGCAGCAGCAGGTATTGCCACCACGCCGTGGCGAAGTTGATGTAGAACAGCACGTAGGCCGTGCCCCAGCCGATGCGGGAGTACACGGTGCCGCCGAACTTGTCGAGCCATTTCCACTCCGGAATATCACCCTCGAAACGCTTGGCGCCTTCGTGGGTGTCGTTCACCACGTCGTTGTAAATCACCTTGGTCTTCCACATCATGTCGAACGCGTTGTTCGAGAAGTGCGGCGAGTGCGGGTCCAGTTCCGTGTCGGAGTAGGCGTGGTGCATGCGGTGCAGCAGCGCGTAAGCCCGCGGGGAAAGGAAGCTTGAGCCCTGGCAGATGTACGTGAAAAGGAAGAAGAACTTCTCCCAGAATTTGTTCATCGTAAACATTTTGTGCGCCGCATAGCGGTGCAGGTAAAATGTCTGCGTGAAGAGCGACAAGTAGTAGTGGGCAACGAAAAAAATGAGGATAGCCATAACGGTGTGCTAGTATGAACTGACCGCACAAGCAAAAAGCCCGGGGGAAGGTTCAGCAGGGATAACGCAAAATTACGGCCAGTAGACAGGCAGTGAATATTGCGGGGCAATAAGGCCAAAATGTTGCACGTAGCTTTTCAGTTAACAATTAACATCTGACAGCCGTCCGAGGGGCGCATAGGGTGCCGTCTGGACAACTGTCCCACGTTCATTGCTACTGATTAGGTGAACAGCTCCCGCGCCGCGTCCCAATGCGGCGCATCGGGCAACGGCGCCACAATGGTCATGGCTTCTTTGGTGACGGGGTGCTGCAATTTGAGCTGACGGGCGTGCAGGGCAATGCTCACGTCGGGCAGTGGGGCAATGAAGCCGTACTTCACGTCGCCGACAATGGGCGTGCCCAAGCCGGTAGCCAACTGGGTCCGAATTTGATGGGGCCGGCCCGTCACGGGGTTCACTTGAAGCAGGTAGCGGTTGCCGGCCGGGCCCAGCAGCTCGTAGTGCAATTCGGAGCGGAGGCCTTGCGAGTGCTTCTCGGAATACGCCTTGGTGACGTTGCGAATGGTGTCCTTCACCAGCCAATGCACCAGCGTGCCATTTTCGGGCACGGGCGGCCGGCCGGTGAGGGCCCAATACGTTTTGCTCATCAGGTTGTCCCGAAACATCTCGTTGAGGCGGCTCAGGGCTTTGCTGGTTTTGGCCAGCACCACGATGCCGCTCACGGGCCGGTCGATGCGGTGGCACACGCCCACAAAGGCTTCGCCGGGCTTCTTGTACTTGAAGCGCAAGTACTCGGCGGCTTTCTTAGAGAGCGGCTCGTCGCCGGTGGCGTCGCCCTGCACGAGCAGGCCGGCGGGCTTGTTGATGACGAGGAGATGGTTGTCTTCAAACAGAATTTCTCTGCCTTCGGACCAGATGTTGGGACGATTCACGCGGCGGGTGCGGGCGGGATATTGGGTGTCAGCAGGAGGGGGCCAGGGCCCACCAGGGGGCTACTGCACGACATCAGACCACACTCACCGGGCGCTCCGCTCTTGCTCTTATGGCGGCGAAGATACGAAGCTGAGCCGGAGTGAAACCGAACCAGGTCAGGCGGTGGCTGGGCCTTCAACTGGCGCGGGCGCGGGGTTGTACCAGTCCACGTTTCGGGATAGAAACATCACGGCCCCCAGCACCACCACCAGGCCCAGGCTGCCCACCAGCAGGGCATAATCTTGCAACTGCAGCACCACGAAAAGGAAGCCGTACACCGCGGCCAGCACCCCTGCGGTGGCCGCCGTCAGGCGACGTTGCCGGAAGCTGGCCGCCGCGTACGCCGTTACCAGTCCCACAATCACCCCGGCCGAAAGCCCGTAAGCGGCGTCAAATGGCATTTGTTCGGATAAGGCCAGCAGCAACACGTAGAAAATGACCAGTGCCAAACCCACCAAAATGTACTGGAAAGGGTGAATGCGCCGGCGGTTCAGCACTTCTACAAAGAAAAAGATGAGAAACGTAAGCGTGAGCGGCAGCAACGCGTATTTGGCGGCGCGCATGGTTTTCTGGTACTCATTCACCGGCACGAGCAGGCGCACGCCGAAAGTGGAAGCGTCCACATTCGGCCGGTCGCCGTCGGTGCGCCAGTGCTGCGCGTAGTTGCGGTTGAGGTGCAGCACCCGCCAGTCAGCCGTGAACTGAGCGGGCTGAATGGCGCGGTGGGCTGGCAAAAAGGCGCCAATAAAGCTGGGGTCGGCCCACGGGGCGCTTAGGCGCAAGGTGGTTTGGCGGCCTAGGGGAGCCACCAGCAAGCCGGTGCTGCCATTCAGGTCGAGGTCGAAGGCAAAGGTGTGGCGGCGTGTAAGGGCCGTTTCGGTGGGAAGGGGCACCAAGGCCATTGGCTGCTTGGCCCCGGCCTCCGGCCTCCTCTTCATCGTCCCGGTATTTGGTGTATCGCTGCCGCTCGTTGACCACGGTGCTGACTTGCGTGGTGAGCGTAGGGGCAGTGCCGAAAGGTAGCACTTCGGCATTGGGGACCCCCGGTTCAAAGCGGTGGGTTTGGCCGTCCCAGCGCAGGGCCAGGGCGTTGCGGATGCCCTTCATGTCGGATATGCCCACGGCCACGAAGGCTTCGGCCCACCGCACGTTGGCAGGCGGCACGCCCAAATCAGCCAGCGGCGGGGCCTGGAAAGCGCCTTGCACATGCAAGCTGGCCCGGTACACCACGGCTTCGTAAATGCCCCGGTGGCGCCGCTCGGGAGCCAAGCTGCCGGTCGTAGCCAGCGTATCGGGCAGCAGGCTGAGGTAGCGGGTGATTTCGCTTACGTTGCCTTTTTCGTCGGTGATGCGTGCTGTGTATGGCAGCACCAGCACGGGGCCTAGCACCAATTGCGCGCCGCCCCACTGGCTGCTGATTTCTGCGGTGGCGGCGTCTCGGTTTTCGGCCCGTTCCGTTATGAGACCTTCCACCATGCTCGAAGGGATGAGCAGCAACAGCAACAACACCCCAATGCTGAGCAGCTTAAGCGTGACCGAACCACTCATCCAAGTGTTGAGACGGTCGAAGGCAGTGGGGAAGGCGTCCATGTTTACTCGAATAAAAAGTACTTTGTTTTACAAAGTTAATGCGAACGGGTTGACGATGAAAGGGCCTTGAGGAAATAAATGTTGGCTTTAAGTAAGCATGGGGAAAACGTCATGCAGAGCGCAGCCGAAGCGTTTATGCTGCGCAGGTAATCTGTATGCTGTTGCCGGAGAGATGCTTCGACTGCGCTCTGCATTACGAGCGCGTGGTAAACCACCCGTAGAGGTGGAGTTAAACTGCACTAAAAACAGCCC
>DASVTG010000525.1:0-4884 GCA_036387695.1 Hymenobacter sp.
CGTTGGCGCCCAGACGGTGGTCGTTGCTGGCCGATGCGATGCTGGCGCGCAGCAAGTCGGCATAGCGGTGCACGGCCTTGATGGTGGTGATGAGGAAGGCCAGGAATTGCAGGTTTTCCTTGGGGCGACGGCCGGGGGCCAACAAGTTCACACCGGTGTCGGTGCTCAGAGCCCAGTTGTTGTGCTTGCCGCTGCCGTTCACGCCGGCAAAAGGCTTCTCGTGCAGCAACACCTTGAAGTTATGGCGCTCGGCCACGCGGTCCATCACGTCCATCAGCAGTTGGTTGTGGTCCACGGCCAGGTTGGCGTCCTCAAAAGTCGGAGCGCACTCAAACTGGTTGGGGGCCACCTCGTTGTGGCGGGTGCGCAGCGGAATGCCGAGCAGGTTGGACTCCTCCTCAAACTCCAGCATGAACCCGTGCACCCGGGCCGGAATCGAGCCAAAATAATGGTCGTCGAGCTGCTGGCCTTTGGCGGGCGCGTGGCCGAACAAGGTGCGGCCCGTCATCACGAGGTCGGGGCGGGCGTCGTACAGCGCCTTGTCGACCAGGAAATACTCTTGCTCGATGCCGAGAGTAGTGTTCACGCGGCTTACGTCTTTGTCGAAATACTGGCAAACCTCCAAGGCCGCTTTTTCCAACACGGCCAACGACTTCAGCAGCGGCGCTTTGTAATCGAGGGCTTCGCCGGTGTAGGCCACGAAAATCGTCGGGATGCAAAGCGTTTTGGCACCCACGGTTTCGATGATGAAAGCGGGCGAAGTGGGGTCCCAGGCGGTGTAGCCCCGGGCCTCAAAAGTGTTGCGGATGCCGCCGTTGGGGAAAGACGAGGCATCGGGCTCCTGCTGCACAAGGGCCGAGCCCTTGAAATTTTCAATTGGACGGCCGTCGGAATTCAGGTCGAAAAACGAGTCGTGCTTTTCGGCGGTGGAACCGGTGAGGGGCTGAAACCAGTGCGTGTAGTGCGTGGCGCCTTTGGCCATGGCCCACGTTTTCATGGCCGAGGCCACGGCATCGGCCACGTTGCGTTCCACCGTAGCGCCCTGCTTGATGGCCGACTGCAGCTTTTTGAAGTAGTCGCCGGGCATTGTGGCCCGCATAGCTTCCAAGTTGAACACGTTCTGCCCGAAGCTGTCGGAGCGCCGGGCGGCAGCCGGCTCCACCGTAATGGGGCGGCGCTGATTAACGAGTTCTAGGGCTTTGAAGCGGAGAATGGCCATGTGGGTGAATTAACCGGTGGCGGTGTTAAGTGAACGTTAGGAATCAGTCTTGTGAAGGCAAAGATAAATCAGGAATCAGTTTTTGCTCCAACTGGCCTTAAAAATAAAGGTTGATTTCTAAATAGAGGATGTTTTTTCAGTATGCCCCCTTTTAATAAGCACCCTTGTTACCGTTTTATTACGAAGTCTTGAGAAAATATCGTGGCAACGCGCATTTTTAGGTTGAATTTGCCCGGCTTCTATCTTTACGGCGTGAAAAACCGCTTTGCTTTTCAACCACGCTATTTTCTGTTCTGGCTGATATTCTTTGCCCTAAGCAGAGCAATTTTTCTCGCTTACCAGCACTCCGCAACGGCAAAGCTGGCCCTGAGCACGGTATTGAGCACCTTTGGCTATGGCTTGCGCCTCGATGCCTCGGTGGCGGCTTACGTGTGCGTGGTGCCATTTCTGCTTTTCGTGGTGAGCTGCCTGACGCCGCGTTTCCCCCTGGCCCGGCTGGTTGGGGCTTATACTGTGGGCGTTGGCGTGGTGTTGGCGTTTTTGATAACGGCAGATTTGGAGTTGTACCGCGTTTGGGGCTTTCGCCTCGACGATACCCCCTTGCAGTACCTGAGTTCGCCGAAGGAGATGGCGGCCTCGGCGGGCGGGGCGCCGCTGTGGCTGCTGGCCGCGGCATTTGTGGCGCTGCTGGGCAGCGGGTATGGCCTGTACCGGTGGGTAGTAGGCAAGCTTCCGCCTTTGCCGGCTTGGTTCGGACGCGGACGGGCAGCCCTGGCGGGCCTGCTGTATGCGCTGTTGCTGGTGGTGCCCCTGCGCGGCGGCACCCAGCAAATTCCCATTAACCAAAGCGACGTCTACTTTTCGCGCATTGCCTTCGCCAACCACGCCGCGCTGAACGCGCCGTGGAACCTGATTAGCGCGCTGACGTTGCGGGCGGCGGCAAAGCCAGTTCAACCCTTTATGCCCGACAGCGCGGCGCAGCGGCTGGTGGCCCGCGTTTACCCCCGGGCCGTGGGGATGCCGCCGCCCCCCGACTCGGCAATGTCGGTGCTAAGCGAGGCGCGGCCGAACGTGCTTTTCATCATCCTGGAGAGCTTTACGGCGAAGCTGGTGGGCAGCGTGGGCGGCGAAAAAGGCGTGACCCCCCACCTGGATAGCTTGGCCCGCACGGGCGTGCTGTTCGACCACATCTACGCGGCCGGCGACCGCAGCCAGAAGGGCCTGGTGGCGCTGCTTTCCGGTTACCCGAACCAGCCCACCACCAGCATCATCAAGTTTCCGCGCAAAAACGAGCACCTCCCCCACCTCAACCACACCCTGGCCGCAGCCGGCTATCGGTCGCACTACTACTACGGGGGCGAATTGGCATTCGCCAACATGAAAAGCTACTTGCAAACGGCCGGCTATGAGCGAATAACGGAAGGCAGCGATTTTCCCCTGGCCCAGCGCAATTCGAAGTGGGGCGCGCACGACGGCGCCCTGTTCACGCGCGTGCTGAGCGACCTAAAAACCCAGCCACAGCCGTTTTTTGTCACGGCGTTTACGCTGAGCAGCCACGAGCCGTTTGAGGTGCCAATGAAGCCCAAATTCCAGGGCGCCGACGAGGCCGCCCTGTTTCGCAACTCGGTGTATTACACCGATTCTGCTTTGGGAGACTTTTTGCGGGAGGCACGCAAGCAGCCCTGGTATGCCCATACGGTGCTGGTGCTGGTGGCCGACCACGGGCACCAACAGCCCGGCAACACTTCCAACCAGGACCCGGCCAAGTTTCACATTCCGCTGCTGCTGGCGGGCGGCGCGCTGCGGCCCGAGGCGCGGGGCCGGGTGGTCGGCACCATCGGCTCGCAAACCGACGTGGCCGCTACCCTGCTCCGCCAGTTGCAGCTGCCCGCCCACAACTTTCAGTGGAGCCGTGACTTGTTGGCGCCGCGCGCCTCGTCCTTTGCCTTCTATACCTTCAACAATGGGTTTGGCGCCCTGTTGCCCGGCGAATTTGTGACGTTTGACAACGTGAGTCGCCAAATGTCGGAGCACAGCGCCAATGCCCCGGCATCGCTGCTACAGTTGGGCAAAGCCATGCAGCAAGTGTCGCTGGAGGATTTCGCCAAAAAATAGCGGCTTGCTGCGCGTTGCGCTGCTACTATCAATCAGTGGCGTTCATTTTGGGATAGGCACTGTCCGATGGCACTTTCTGCCCCTGCCCGTACCTTTGTGGTATCATGCCTATCCCCCAATCCGTTGCTTTTTACACCCTCGGCTGCAAGCTGAACTTCTCCGAAACGTCGGCCATTGGCCGGCAGTTTGAAGAGAAGGGCTTTCAGAAAATCGCCTTTGAAGCAGGCGCCGACCTATACGTTATCAACACCTGCTCCGTCACGGACCACGCCGACCGCAAATGCCGGAAGGTGGTACAGCAGGCCCTGAAGCACAACCCCGAAGCTTTTGTGGCCATCGTGGGCTGCTACGCTCAATTGAAGCCCCGGGAAATTGCTGAAATTCCGGGGGTGAGTGCCGTGTTGGGCGCCGCCGAGAAATTTCAGTTGGTGGACATTCTGGCGGATTTTAAGAAGCCGGCGGCCGGCGAGCCCGGGCAGGTACACGCCTCGCCCATTTCCGCCGCCACGGAATTTCACGCCGCGCACTCCTTTGGCGACCGCACCCGCACCTTCCTCAAAGTGCAGGACGGCTGCGATTATTCCTGCTCGTTTTGCACCATTCCGCTGGCGCGGGGCGGCAGCCGCTCGGGCAGCGTGGCCAGCGTGGTGGAGCGCGTGGAGAAGCTGGCGCAAACCGGCGTGAAAGAGATTGTGCTCACGGGCGTCAACCTCGGCGACTTTGGCTTGCAGGGCCCGGAGCGGGAGCGGCGCGAAGACTTCACGCAGCTGGTGAAGGCCTTGGACGAGGTAGCGGGCATTCGCCGGTTCCGCATCAGCAGCTGCGAACCCAACTTGCTGACCGACGAAATCCTGGACACCGTGGCGGCTTCGGCGCGCTTCATGCCGCATTTCCACATCCCGCTGCAGAGCGGCTCCGACAAGATTTTGGGGCTGATGCGGCGGCGTTACCGGCGCGCGCTTTACGCCAGCCGCGTGGCTCGCATCAAAGAGCTGATGCCGCACGCCTGCATTGGCGTGGACGTAATCGTGGGCTTTCCAGGCGAAACCGATGCTGATTTTCTGGACACTTATAATTTTCTAAACGAGCTGCCCATCAGCTACCTGCACGTGTTTCCTTATTCGGAGCGCCCCGATACTTTGGCCCCAACCCTGCCGGGCCGGGTGCAGGACCGGGTGCGCCACGAGCGCACCACGCAGTTGCGGAGCTTGTCGGAAAAGAAGAAGCGGTATTTCTACGGGCAGCACCTGGGCTTGGAAACCGAGGTACTGTTCGAGGACGACGTAACGGATGGCCGGATGGAGGGCTTCACGCCCAACTACATCCGGGTAGCCGCCAAATACGACCCGCTGCTGGTGGGCGAAACCAAAACCTTGCGCCTGAGCGGCGTCAATGCCTTCGGGCTGATGGAAGCCGAAGAAGTGGGGCAATTTGTCTGAACCACGGATTCATTCGGATTTGGCGGATTACACGGATTTTGTGGACGATTATCTACAAACCTACACGAAAGAAGGCCACTCACTGGGTGGCCTTTTCACTTTTATGTAAAG
>DASVTG010000526.1:0-2986 GCA_036387695.1 Hymenobacter sp.
GTCCGGAGTAGACGTGGCAATCATGACGGTGCCACCGGGTTTGCAAAACAAGGTGCAGTCCTCAAAATACGCCGTGGCCGAGCCCAGCAGGAAGTCGGTCACGCCCTCGACGTAGCAATGCTTGTAGAATTGCCGGCTGCCGTAGCTGTAGGCGTACAGCGTGTCGCGAAAGCCCAGAAACCGGCAGTTCTGAAACCGGGCTTTGTCGCCGTACACCCACATGGCCGGGCCCTGGCCCACCACGCCGGCCGTGTTTTCGAAGGTGATGTTTTCGGCCGAAAAATTATTGCCGAACACCCGGAACGTGGAAGCTTCGGAAGTGCCCAGCGGCTCGCCATTGGCGGGGGTGCGGCCGTTGTAGTCGTCGTAGGTAAGCACGGTGGTGTTGACGTCTTCGCCCACCAGCCGCACGAAGTTTTTCTTTTTGGGCAGGTTCAGCTTTTCCTTGTAGATGCCCTTTTTGACGAAAATAACGACCGGCTGGGTGTTGCCAAGCGGCACGGCATCGAGCGCGGCCTGCACGGTGCGGTAGTTGCCGCTTCCGTCCGGCGCCACCACCACCCGGGTGGATTGGGCGAAGCCGGTGAAGCTAAAAAACAACAGCGCGAGGAGTATAAACCTGGGCATAAGGTGGCCAGAACAGGAAATGAGCAGGGAAATCATCGGTTCCGCGATGGGCTTTGCGAAGCTAGGGAGTGATTCGCCACCAGTCCAAGTCAACGTTGCCCGCGTCGTTGGTTTTGCCGATTCGACTGCAGAACAACCCTATTTTTGCCCCTATCCATTTGCCCTCGCGGGCCTGGAACTCCAAGCCTATTGGTTCGAAGCGCTGCCCGTCGAGGCTGTAGCTGAAGCGGCATTTGGCACCGGCCAATACTTGCACCCGCAGGTACACGGGCCCCGTGGCCGGCGAAACGCTAACCGGAGCCGTGCCCGATTCCAGGGCGAGCTTGTCGGCGTCGCGGCAGGTGGTTTGGGCAATCTGCCAGCGGCCGCCTTGGCTGGTTATCGACAAATAAGCGTAGTCCAAACCCATCACCAGCAGGCCCACTTTTTCTCCCTCAAACCGGGGCGCAAAAGTCAGCTTGGTGGTGGCGGTAAACGCCTCGGCCGGAAACTTTTGCATCAGCAGATTGGGCACCTGCCAGTAGTTCTTGAAATCGGTGGGCAGCGGCACGGCGTACAGGCGCAGGTAGCCCTGCGGACCGTTGAGAAACGACCACCCCATTTGCGGGTTGGCGTGCCACTGCCACTGCAGGCCCAGGGCGGTGCGGCCGAACTCGTCGGAAGTGGCGGGCGTGGCCAACGGTTGCGCCGGGCCGGGCACGCGGGGCTTGCGGTGGGTGAGCACGGGCTGGCCCTTGCCGTCGCCGTCGGGGTCGGCGCCGATGACGGGCCAATCGTTCTTCCACGTCATGGGCTGCAGGTGCACCACCCGGCCGTAGGCGCCCTGGTCCTGGAAATGCAGAAACCAGTCTTCTTTGCCATCCGGAGTATCAACCCAGGCGCCCTGATGCGGGCCGTTGACGGCCGTTTTGCCCTGGTCCAGCACAATTCGGTCTTCGTAGGGGCCAAATACATTGTTGGAGCGTAGCACGGTTTGCCAGCCGGTGGCCACTCCCCCACCCGGCGCGAAAATGTAGTAATAGCCGCCGCGCTTGTAGAATTTCGGTCCTTCGATGGTGGGGTGTTTGGCGTGGCCATCGAACACCAGCGCGTCGTCGCCGAGGACCCGCAGGCCGTCGGCACTCATGCGCGACACGGCGATGATGGACTTAAAACCGGCCCGGCTGCCCGCAAAAGCGTGCACGAGGTAGGCCTGCCCGTCGGTATCCCAGAGCGGGCAGGGGTCAATCCAACCCTTGGCTTCTTTGATGAGCTTGGGCGTTTCCCAGGGCCCGGCCGGGTTGGTGGCGCGCGTCACGTAAATGCCGCGGTCGGGGTCGGGGTAATAGATGTAAAACTGCTTGTTGTGGTAGCGAATAGCGGGCGCCCACACCCCGTTGCCCTGCTGCGGCAGCCGAAACTCGGCCACGGGCGGCTGCTCTTTGAACACCGCTCCGATGATGGACCAGTTCACCAGGTCCTTGGAGTGCAGGATTTGCAGGCCCGGCACGGCGTTGAAGCTCGACGAGGTGAGGTAATAATCGGTGCCCACCCGCACCACGTCAGGGTCGGAATAGTCGGCGTAGAGCACCGGGTTTTTGTAAGTTCCGTTGCCCAGGTCGGGCACCCATACTTGCGAGAGCGTGGCCTGGCCCGCCGCACTCAGCGCCAAGCCAACGGCCAGCGCGCATCCCCACCAAACCCGATGAATGAGATTCGACATAAGGCTAGAATTCACGCAAAGGTGATAAATGGTTTTCCCGCAGTGGCCGCAGTGGGCCCTTGAACGTCACTGCGGCCACTGCGCTTTCACCACTGCGCACACTGCGGGAAATAATCGCACGCAAGCAATGCGTAAGTCCTGAACGTAAAAGAATTTACAAAACGGAGCCAATGCACAAAACCCACAATCAGCCCGTGCCAACGGTCCGATTGTGGGTTTGATGTGCCGCAATGAAGCGACCGGGCCTACCAGTAAATGGTGTACAGCGTGGTGAGAATGACCATGATGGTCATGGCGCCCACGGCAAAGCCACGGCTGGTTTTGAACATGCTGCGGTCCACTTCCAGGCCGTTGGTTTTCACGCCGCGGCCGGTTTCGTACAAGCTGATGACCACCATCACGGCGATGCAGATGAGGAACACAAAGCCCATGCGGTCGAGGAAGGGAATCTCATAGGGCGCTCCCGGCGCCGGCTGCACCGCGAAGCCCAGCGGCGCGAGGAAGGACAGGTCCACCAGGCCCGGCAGGAACTTGAAGCCCACCGACAGCAGGAAGCCGCCGATGGTAGCAAACAGCGCCGCGGTGGAGGTCGTTTTCTTCCAGAAGAAACCCAGGATGAACATGGCAAAGATGCCGGGCGACACGAAGCCCGTGTAT
>DASVTG010000527.1:0-3381 GCA_036387695.1 Hymenobacter sp.
AGAGGACGCACTAACGCCCAGCCCGCCATGAATCCCACCCCGCAAATTTCCGCTCAGCCCCAGGCAGTGGCTAGCCCTGAACGCCCCGCTCGCACGCCCCAGGAGCAGCAAGCCAAAGCCCGGAAAAAAGAGCGCAAGGCCGAGCGGCTGCGGTTCTTTTTTGCGTGGTGCGAAGGTTGCCAGTCCTTCGGGGCCGGGTTCTAGGCGCCGCTTGCCGGCTCGGGTTTCATGGCCGCGAAGTGGCCGTGCCGGGCATTCGATAAAAGTCCGGGCGACCCTTCTCAACCATGATTACCAGGAGAATGCCGGCCGTGTAGAGCAGCATGTCCAGCCAGGAGAAGGAGCTTCCCAGCACCACGCGCGCCACGCGGGAGCCCTGCAAGCCCAGTTGGCTGAGGAGGCCGACGTGCTGCATCGTTTCCACCAAGTAGGCCAGCACCAGCGCGGCAATGGCCAGGGGCAACGCCGGCAAGGACACCACGCTTCTCAGCAGGCAATACAGAAAAATCGAAGCCAGAAAATCACCGCCGTACGGCCTGATAATCCGGTCGTGCACAAACAAGGCAATGGCCACTTCGACCAGAAACAAGAGCAGGGTTAGGAAGAAATAATTCTTTCGAAAAGTGAGCATGGCACTACCAAAGACGGGCGTTGCCAACAAATGACGTGGCATCACGAGCCAACCCCACGGTGTTTGCGCACCAATTAATTTACAAACGCCAACAAAAATCCCTGCCCGTTGATGAAAACGGACAGGGATTCAATCACAGCGGTTTCGGCTACTGCCACGCTGCGCCCCATTCTAGCTGAGCGTTAAGCTCGCGGCCTTACGGAAATTTGGGAAATTTCGAGAAGTCGGGCTGACGCTTTTCCATGTAGGCGTTGCGGCCTTCCTTGGCCTCGTCGGAGAGGTAGTAGAGCAGCGTGGCGTTGCCGGCCAGTTCCTGAATGCCGGCTTGCCCATCGAGCTCGGCGTTGAACGACGACTTCAGCATGCGCAGCGCCAGCGGGCTTTTTTGCAGGATTTTGTGGCACCAGGCCACGGTGGTTTCTTCCAGTTTCTCCAGCGGCACCACTTTGTTCACCAGGCCCATGTCGAGGGCTTCCTGGGCGTCGTACTGGTCGCAGAGGAACCAGATTTCGCGGGCCTTTTTCTGGCCCACCACGCGGGCAAGGTAGGAAGCACCAAAGCCACCGTCGAACGAGCCCACGTTGGGCCCGGTCTGGCCGAAACGGGCGTTTTCAGCCGCAATGCTCAGGTCGCAGACCACGTGCAGCACGTGGCCGCCGCCTATGGCCCAGCCCGCCACCATGGCAATGACCGGCTTGGGAATGGAGCGGATTTGCTTCTGCAAATCCAATACGTTGAGGCGGGGCATGGCGTCTTCGCCCACGTAGCCGCCGTGGCCGCGCACGCTCTGGTCGCCGCCCGAGCAGAAGGCCCGGCCGCCCTCGCCGGTGAGGATAATCACGCCGATGTCGGTGCGGTCGCGGCAGATGTTCATCGCCTCAATCATCTCCTGCACCGTGAGCGGCGTGAAGGCGTTGTGCACCTGCGGCCGGTTGATGCTGATTTTGGCAATGCCGCCGTGCTGCGTGAAAAGGATTTCGCGGAACTCCTTGATGGGGGTCCAGGTGATGGGTTCGGTCATATGAAAAATGGAAATTGAGCACTGCGTGCCACTGCGGTTTTACCACTGCGCCCACTGCGGGAAAATTCATTAGACGTTATTTCCCGCAGTGGGCGCAGTGGTAAAACCGCAGTGGCACGCAGTGGCACGCAGTGGAAGTTCAGGAGAAGAAAGCAGTTTTCACCGCGGCGCGGTAGTGTTCAAAAAAGGCAGCGTTGGTTTTAGAATCCGTGAATACTTCCAGAATGGCCGCGCCGGTTTCGGCTGCAAAGAAAACCGGCAGCGCGGCTTCAAGTTCGTCAAAAGTCGAAACCGGGAAATAGCGCAGGTTGAAATCCCGCGCCGTGTTCTCGGCCGTGAGCAACTGGCGCGTCTCAAAAAACTCCTCCAGCTCCGGCTGCTGCCGCGGCCCGTCGATGATGCGGAAGATGCCGCCGCCGTGGTTGTTGAAGAGCACCACGCGCAGGTTGGGCGTGGGGTAGTTGTGCCAAAAAGCGTTGCGGTCGTAGAAAAACGCCACGTCGCCGGTGAGCAGCACCACCGGGCGCTCGGGCTGGGCCAGGGCGGCGCCCACGGCGGTGGAGTTGCAGCCGTCGATGCCGCTGGTGCCGCGGTTGGCGAAAACTTCGATTTGCCGTCCCTGCGGAATGCCGAGGATGTTGGCGTAGCGCACGGCCATGCTGTTGGCCAGGTGCAGGGCCGTGTTTTCGGGAATTAGAGCCAGCGCGGCGTGAAAGGCCGAAAATTCGTTGAATGGCTGACTGGAGGCAGTAAAGAAGTCGCTTAAAAAATGGTGCGCTTTTTTCTCCTCTTGTTGCCAGTCGGAGGGCGCATTCATCTCCACGGAAACAGATTCCGCTGCCAAACCAGCAAAAAAAGCGGCTGGCTCCACGCGCACCACGGTGGTCAAGTTGCGGAACGTATCCGCTGCTGCCCCGGTGGCTTGGATGTGCCAATGGTGCTGAACGGGGGAGTCCCGAAGGAACAGCTTCAGGCTTTTTGAAATAAGCGACTGGCCGAAGGTGATGAGTAAATCGGGCCGCAGCACTTCTTTTTGCTCCTTCGACAGCCCGGCCAAGAAGACGTCGTGCTTCCCGATGAGGAATGTCCCGACGCCATCCACGTTGGCAATGGTGTCGGCCACCACCGTAGCGCCATATATGGCTGCAAAGGCCAGCAAGGCTTGGTTCAGCTTTTCATCAGCAGCGTGTTGGCCGGCCACCACCAACACTTTGCTGGTGGTAAGCAATTGCTGCCCGAAATCAGAAATAGCCGCTTTGGACAATTCAGTTGAAAGCACCGGCTCGCGCGTGATTTTCACCTCCTGCTCATACCCAATCTCCTCGCCCGCCTTCGGATAAAACGGCTCGCGCAGCGGCACGTTCACCTGTACCGGCCCGGCGGGAGCGGCTTGCGCCAGGTTGATGGCCTCGTTCACGATGCGCGCCGAATGCCATTTGGCGTCGGCGTGCGAAGTGTCGACCGGAAACTCAAACTCGCCTTTGGCGTGGGCGCCGTACAAATTGCGCTGGCGGATGGTTTGCCCATCGAGCTGGTCTATCCATTCCGGCGGCCGGTCGGCGGTGAAAATCACCAGCGGAATGTGCTGAAAAAAGGCCTCGGCCACGGCGGGAGCGTAGTTCAGGCCCGCCGTGCCGGACGTGCACACCAGGGCCACCGCCCGCCGCTGCGCCTGCGCAATACCCAGGCCAATGAAAGCCGCCGCCCGCTCATCGGGCACCACACGCAC
>DASVTG010000528.1:0-4794 GCA_036387695.1 Hymenobacter sp.
CAATGGAAATGAGCGGGAAATAACCGGTCGGACGCCTAGGGCGTCGGACCGGCAGACGTACACCAACTCCGAAACCGCGCTAAGAACTTTCTTATAGCTCCCACTCCCCTGCCAGCAGGCGCGGCAGCAACGGGTGCAGCATGCGGTAGGTGGCGCCCCACAGGTAATGGGGCCCTATCCGCCAGAAGGAAATCAGTTCGGGTGTGGAATGGCCAGGGAAGTCCCACAGCTCCTGCCCAGCGTTGGCGGGGTCGGCCAGGTGGCGCAGGGGCACTTCCAGCACCTCGGCAATTTCGGGCTGGGCAAAGCGCCACGTGGGCAGCGGAGCTATGCGGGCCAAAAACGGGGCGATGTAGAAGCCGGTGGTGCGCGTGTAGATGGGCGGCAGCGCGGCCAGCACCTTGATGGCGGTGGCCGGCAGGCCGATTTCCTCCTCGGTTTCGCGCAGGGCCGTGGCCAGCAGCGAGGCGTCGGCGGGGTCGCGCTTGCCGCCGGGAAACGCCAGCTGCCCGCCGTGCACGCCGTGGTCGCCGCGGCGCACCAGCACCAGCGTGGCCTCGCCGGCGGCATTCCGAAACACGGGAATGAGCACCGCAGATTCGCGCATGGCTATCAGAGAATTCATGAAACGGGCAGGAACGGGCTTTGCACGAAGCGGCCGCTGCGCTGCAACGTTCAACCCCGACATGCTCAACCAACTACCTTGAAGGTCCGCAAACAATTAAACAGACTACCCCTCAAAGAAAAGCCCCAGCCTACGCTCGTGCGTCAGGCTGGGGCTAGTGGTAGAAGCAGTGGATTTCGGCCAGCTCTGCTGGTTAAATCAATTTAGGGGCTTAATCGGCTTTTTTCTCGATTTTGTTGGCCATCGTTTCGTGCGAGCGCAGCATGGGCAGCGTCCTCGTGGCAAACCCTTTGACGGTGGGCGTTTCGGCCGCTTTGCTCTTCACTTCAAACATGGCGATGTCCATCTTGTGGGCCGTTTCCATGAGGTCCATGTAGGCCTCGTCGAAGTCTTTGCCGGTTTTGTTTGCCAGGCGGTCGGCCATGGCTTGGTGCACGGGTATCATGGTTTGCGGGAGCGTCACGCCCAGGGGCGTCGCCACATTTTTCAGCTCCTGGGTGGCCTGCGTGTGGTGGCTCACCATCATCTGCGCGAATTGCTTTACTTCCGACTTGGTGGCTTGCTGCGCAGCCATTTTGCCCGCCTGAATTTCCAGCAGGTTGCTGCTGGCCGCGTTTATCAGAAACACGGGGTCTTTCATGGTGGCAAACGTGCCCGTGAAGGCCGTCATGTCCGTGGCCGCACCACCGGCGGCCGAGGTTCCGGTGCCCGACGTGGCTCCGGCAGCGCCCGGGGTAGTCATCGCGCCGTTGGCCGCCATACCGGAGTTGGCATCGGGAGCGGGCGTGGGGTTCATGTCCGTGCCCATGCGGGTGGCGTCGGTGCTGCCCGAGGTGGAGCTTGCGCCACTCGTGCTGGCGCCCGCCGATGCACCGGCGGTAGCGTCGGTGTTGGTGCTGCTACAGGACGTGCCGATTACGAGCGCACCGGCAACTAATAAATAGGGAATGGCTTTCATCGTTTTCATACGAGGTGGAATTAAATTTAAAAGTAGGGGTTCTATATACGGCAGATATACGGCAGATATACGGCAGAGCCAGAAACGAGTAGATATTTTTAGGCATTTTAAATCCCTAAAATTATTTAACAACGCGCTACGGTTGAGTTAGTTCAGTATAATAATTGGCACGCTGACGAGTCATTACACTGTAGCAACTGGCTCATTGCATGAGTTTTTAATAATTAGGCAATAATTATCAATACCGTCGCTAAAAGCCGGACATAATTATTTCATTAATTGCGCTTCTACGCGGCCGTTTAATTCCGACCACGCTGCTAAGGGTCGGGCCAACGGCCCGTTTCAACCGCTATTTCCGGGCTGCCAGCACTTCCCGCACCGAAGTCCAGCGGATACCCTCGTACCGGTCGTTGTCCAACGGCGCCAGCTTGGGCCGGCCCGTGAACATATTGTGCAGGTACTGCATGCCTTGCCAGGGCGGAAACACGTCGTTGCTGGCCGGCATCAGCGCCCGGGTCACCTTTATCATGGCGCCCAGCACTGCCAATGGGCCGACGCGCAACAAGCCAAACGAGTGGCCGGTGGCGGTGCTGGCGGCGGCTTGCAGCCCCCGGACGGTGGCCACCTCGCCGGCCACGCGCAGGTAGCGGGGCGTGGCGGGGTCGAGGGCCGCGGCGGCCGTGTATTCGGCCGTGTTGGCAATGGTGGTGAAGTCCAAGGGCTGGTCGGCACTGCCGTAGTATAGCACCCGTTTCAGCCCGAACAGCACCACCGGCGCTTGCCCGGTCAGCAGGTCCGCAAACATGCCGTTGAGCACCGAGGTGGCCTGAATGGGCGCTTGGTCGAGCCGCTGGTTGAATTCCCGGCGCAGGTCGAGGTTGCGGTTGGAACCCGCCGGCAGCTTGGTGTAGTCGATGGAATAGTCCGAGGGAATGAAGCGCGGCACTCCGGCGGCCACGGCGGCGTCGAGCAGGCGCTTTTGGCCGTCCACAATCACGTCGCGGAGCCCCGACAGGGCCGACACCACACAGGCGGCGTCCGCGCAAGCCTTCGTGAGTGCCGTCACGCTGTTGAAATCGACTTCCACTACTTCCGCGCCCAACTCCCGCAGTGCGGTCACTTCGGGCTTGGTGTTGCCGGGGCGCACCAGCGCCCGCACCGCGGCCCCGCGCCGGAGCAGTGCCTGGGCGATGCGGAAGCCCAGGTCGCCGGTGGCGCCGGCCAGCACGATGGTGGAGGAGGCAGCAGGGGAGTTGGGTTGATTTCCGGTGGTGGGCGCGGCCAAAGGGTGGGGCTTGAAGGTGAAAGAATGCAACCGGCAGCCGCCTGTTTGGTTGGGCGCGGGCCATGGCCCGGCACGTTCCTTACAGCGTGCGCTTCTTTATCTTCTGCAGCTCCTGCTCGTAGGTGCTGGTGGCTGTCTGGTCTTTCCGGGCCACGGCAATGGCTTGCTGCTGCATGGCCTCGGCCTCGCTGAAGAACCGGAGGCGGTAGAGCAAGTGGGCCAGCGTATCGTAATTATAGGAAGTGGGGTCCAGGTCCACGGTGCGCTTGCTCCAGAGCATGGCGCGCACGAGGTGCTGGCTGTTGCGGGTGCCGGTTTGGTACACGGCCCAGGCGCCGTTGTTGAGCTCTTGCAAAAAAGAAGCCGGTGGCACCAGCCCCATTGCCACGCGCGTCACGGTCGTGCGCACGCCCACGTTGGGGGCCATGCCGCCGGGCTGGGCAGCCGTGGTGGCCAGGCGCTGCCGGTTGGCGGCCTGCTCTTGCCGGAAGGCTTGCAAAGCGGCGACTGCTTTCCGGGCTGAATCGGCCGTGACGGAAGTATTGATGCGGTCGTAGAAGAGCACCGCCGAACGCAGGTAGTTGGCGGTGTCTTTGACGGCGCTGTAGAACCGCAGCATGTTGCCCTCGTAAGCCCGGAAGCTTCGGTTGAAATCTTTGGGCCAAGTGCCCCGAGCGAAGTTGGCCCCTTGGGCCGCCAGCACCGCGTTTTTGGTGGCAATGGCCTGCGCTATGGTGTTGCTGATTATTAAATTGTTGATGGCCATGCGGCGGTCCAGGGGCTGGGCCCGGAACAGGCTGTCGTAGAGCTTGTAGTTGAGCCGGCTGAGCTGGTAGCCTTTGCTGCCCACCACGGGTCCGTTCTCGGCCACGAACAGCACTTCCTCGGCTTGGTCGAAGGCCCGCACCGGTAGCTGCTGCACGTACGCCTCCAGCAGGACGGGCTCCACGCGCAGGCCCAGCTGCCGGTACTTGCCAATGTAGCGCTTCAGGAATTCGGCCGACCAGTTTCCCTGGCGGTATTCCTGCTCCAAATGGCTCAGGTTTCCGGGGTCGGCCTGCGCATCGCGAAAGGCTTGCACGTCTTTCAGGTAGCGCTCCTCCTTTGCGGCGTTGCCGTAGCTGCGGAAGAGCAAGCTGGCGTCGGGCCCGAAATAGAGGTAGGCGGGGTAAGTCGAAACCGCATATTTGCGCGCCAAGGCCACGGTTTCGGCCTTGCCGAAAGGCAGCTCCTTGCTCAAAAATTCTTTGTTCAGCGCGGCCACCACGGCCGGGGCGTTGAGGCCCGATTCGCTCCGCATTTTTTTGAGCGCGGCCGGCGTGTTGGCCGGCGCGGGAGGTGGCGAGAACAGCACAAACACCGGCTTGTTCTGCTGGCCAGCGCGGGCAAAAACCTGCGTCAGCGAGTCCTTTTCGAAGCGAATGGATTGGGCGCGGGCCGGGCTGTGCGCTCCCCAGAAGGCCAGGAGCACGAGTACAAGGTGTTTCATTCAGAAGTGGGGCGGTAGAGCGCTAAAAGTAGCACGCGTTCCGTCGGCGCACCTGCATTGCTGCCGTCCCTGCTGCCGGGGCTAGGGCTTCGGGGGCCGCAACCCGATGCCCCGGCCCAGGAGCCAGTCGAGTACCCGCGCCGGAATCAGCCGGGGCACCACCCAGCTGCGCACCAGGTCCGGCGCGATGGTGTAGCGCAGTTTCGGGCGCGGCGTTTCCAGGATGCTCACCAAGCGGCCGGCCACGTATTCGGGCGTCAGGCCCTGGGCGCGGGTCTTGTTCACGTACCCGACAAAGCGTTGGGCGGCGGCATAGTAGGGCGTGTCGTGGTAGGCTCCAGGTCGATGCCCTTGTCCCAGATGGGGGTTTTGGTCACGCCCAGGCCAATGAGCACCATGGGCACGCTGAACAGCTGCAGCTCCCGGCGCCAGGTAGC
>DASVTG010000529.1:0-7994 GCA_036387695.1 Hymenobacter sp.
ACCTTCTTGGTGATGTAGGTGTTGATTTTGCGCACCGCGGCGTCGGCCTGCAGGAAGCTGCGCGACACGTTCAGCGGGATGTCGGGCGAGTCAATCACGCCGTGCAGCAGCATCAGGAACTCGGGCACCACGTCCTTCACCTCGTCGGTGATAAAGACCTGGCGCGAGTAGAGCTGAATCTTGTTGCGGGAGAACTGCAGCTCGTCCTTCACCTTCGGGAAGTACAGAATGCCCGTCAGGTTGAACGGGTAATCCACGTTCAGGTGAATCCAGAACAGGGGCTCGTCCATGCTCATGGGGTAGAGCTCCTGGTAGAATTTCTTGTAGTCCTCGTCGGTCAGCTCGGCGGGCTGCTTGGTCCAGATGGGCGTGGTGTCGTTGATGAGCTGGCCCTCGAACTCAATCGGAATGGGCAGGAACTTGCAGTACTTGGTGAGGATGGTGCGCAGGCGGGCTTCCTCCAGGAACTCGTCGGAGTCGGCGGCCACGTGCAATACCACGTCGGTGCCGCGCTCGGCCTTGGCGTGCTCGCCTTCGGTTTCTTCCAGCGTGAATTCGGTGCTGCCGTCGCAGGTCCAGTGGGCAGTCAGGGTGTCGTCTTTGTAGGACTTTGACCAGATTTCCACTTGCTCAGCCACCATGAAGGCCGAGTAGAAGCCCAAGCCAAACTGACCGATAATCTGGTCCTTGGTGGCCGAGTCCTTCTCCTTGTACTGCTCCACAAACTCGGTGGCGCCGCTGAAGGCAATCTGGTTGATGTACTTCTTGATTTCATCGGCCGTCATGCCCAGGCCGTGGTCGGAAATCGTGATTTTGCGGGCTTCTTTGTCCACGGTCACGCGCACTTTCAGCTCGCCCAGCTCGCCTTGGTACTCGCCCAGCTGGGCCAGGCTTTTTAGCTTTTGGGTGGCGTCGACGGCGTTCGAGACCAGTTCCCGCAGGAAAATCTCGTGGTCAGAATACAAGAACTTCTTAATGATGGGAAAGATGTTCTCGGTGTGGATGGAGATGGAGCCGGTTTCTTGCATGGTGGTCGGAATGGAAACGGTTGATTTCGGACGAAACGGCCGGGCATGTGGTGCCGGGCCGCAAACCGAGCGGCATTCAAAGGACGTTCCAAGGAAGAAAGCGCTGTCAGATTGACAGCGCGGCGCCAAACCAACGCGGCGCTAAAGGCCGGGGTAGTAGCTGGAGCGCAGCTCAGACAAGCCGCCCGGGGCGGGCAGGCCAGGGCCGTGCACGGCGTCCCACTCGGCGAGCAGCCCGGGCAGCCGCTCGGAATAGTTGCTCAGCCAGTGCAGGCCCGGAATGGCCGTGGGAAAAAACTGGATGTCGAACTTGATAAACGGACGCGACAGGGCAATGAGCGAGTCGAGGGCCATTTGGTTGTGTACCCGACGACGGCCGATGGCCAACACCAACTGCTCCAGGGGCAGCTTGCACAACACGGGCATCCAATGCACGCCGAGCCACACTTGGTCGTACACCGAAATATCGGGAAAAGTATTTATGTCGAGTAGCAAGTGCCGCACGTCCAACTGGCCGGCTAATTGCAGCAGTTGCACGGCGGCGGCCCGAAAATTGCGCATGTCTTGTCCTGAAGCCCATTCAATCCGCAACAAGCCCAAGGCTTCGTCGTACTGCAGGGAAAGGTCAGGGTTCGTGGTGATTATCACAAAAAATATCAGTATCAAAAGGCCCGGAATACGAGCGTCGAACGCGTTACGAGAAACAGGCCCTGCTTGGATTGGCAAGACGGGCTTAATGAAGCTAAACTTTTACTAAACGGCAACTTTCGTTGTTTCCGTCCATCTTTGCATGGTGCAAGTACTACGCTCTCACATAGCCCTGCTGCTGCTGCTCTGCCTCACGCGGACGCTGCTGCCCGAGGCGTGGATACTCGCCCTGCACCCGCATGCGCACGCCGTGGCGGAGCCGGCCCAGACGCTAGCCGCTGCCCACAAAGGCAGGGCCCTGCTGAGCGCCCAACACCAACACTGCGAGGTTGAGCAGTTCTACAACGCTGCCTTTCAGCTGGGCGTTCCGTTGGCCTTGCCTTTGCCGCGCGCGGTGCGCCGCTACGCCACCCTGGCCGCGCCGCTTGCCGTGCGGGCGGTGGCCGGCTGCCTCATTCGGCCGGCCGCCCTGCGCGGGCCGCCCAGCGGCGCCTAGCCCCGTCCTTTCTCCTTGGTAATACCCTGCCTTCCCCGCGGCCGTGCCCCTGCGCACCCCGGCGGGGCGGGCCGCTTTGGCTTATTTTTTATGCAATCTTCTTTTTTTAGACTTTCCTTATCGCTCGCTTTGTGGGGGGCGGCGGGGCCGCTCGTGGCTCAGCAGGCGCCGGTGGTTTCGCGGGCCCGGCCCGTGGCGCCGCCCCTCACCGGCCGGGTGCTGGACGCGGCCACGGGCGAAGGCCTGCCCGGCGCCACCGTGCTGTTTGCCGACTTGAAGCGCGGCGCCGCTTCCGAGGTCGACGGCGCGTTCGCCTTCGCCAACCTGCCCCGCGGGCGCTTCACGCTGCAAGTCCGCTCGCTGGGCTACAACACCGTGACGCAAACCGTGGACACCGGCAGCGGGCAGCCGCTGGAAATAAAGCTAACGGCCGCCGCCACCGAAATTGGGCAGGTGGTGGTCACGGGCGTGTCGCAGGCCACGGAGCTGCGGCGCTCGCCGGTGCCCACTTCGGTGGTCGACCGCACCCGGCTCAATCAAACCTCCGGCTCCAACTTGATTGACGCCATTGCCCACACGCCGGGCGTGAGCCAGATTACGACCGGGGCCGCCATCAGCAAGCCCGTGGTGCGCGGGCTGGGCTACAACCGCGTCATCACCCTGAACAACGGCGCCAGGCAGGAAGGCCAGCAATGGGGCGACGAGCACGGCATCGAAATCGACGAATTCAGCGTCGACAGGGCCGAAATTATCAAAGGGCCGGGCTCGCTGCTGTACGGGTCCGACGCCATGGCCGGCGTCATCAACTTCGTGGCGCCCGACCCGGTGGCGGAAGGCCAAGTTACGGGCGTGGCCACTGCCAACTACCAGACCAACAACCACTTGCAGGGCTACTCCTTTCAGAACGCGGGCAACCTGAACGGCTTGAACTGGCTAGTGCGCGGCACCCGCAAGGTGGCCGGCGACTACCGCAACCGCTACGACGGCCGGGTGTACAATTCCGGCTTCAACGAGTGGGACGCCAACGGCTACGTGGGCGTGAACAAAAGCTGGGGCTACTCGCACCTCACGTTCAGCTCCTTCAACCAGCGGGTGGGCCTGACTGAAGGCACGCGCGACGAGGCGGGCCGCTTCACCAAAGACGTGCCCGCCGGCCTCGACCAGGCCGGGGCCGACAGCGCCGCCACCGTGCCCGTGACCAATGCCGACTTGCGCGGCTATGGCCTGGCCGTGCCCCAGCAGCAAATCAATCACCTGCGCTTCGGCACCGACAACAACTTCATTCTGGGCGAGAACGGCGCCCGCCTGGCCCTGCAAGCCAGCTACCAGCAAAACCTGCGGCGCGAATATGGCAACGTATTCGACCCCGGCGAAACCTCGCTGTACTTCCAGCTGCGCACCGTGGACTACTCGCTGCGCTACTTTCTGCCCGAGCACAACGGCTGGAACCTGACCCTGGGCACCAGCGGCCTGCACCAGCAAAACCGCAACCTGGGCGTGGAATTCCTGATTCCGGCGTACCGCGTGAACGAGGGCGGCGCGTTTGCCGTGGCCAAAAAGACCATTGGCGCGCTCGACATCAGCGGCGGGCTGCGCTACGACGTGCGCCGCATCGAGGCCCAGGCGTTGTGGCTCGACGGCGACGAACGGCCCACCGCCGAGTCCAGTGCCGGGGCAGAAAGCAAGTTTCCGGGCTTCGCGAGCACCTTCCGCAACTACAGCGGCAGCGTGGGCGCGGCCTACAGCGTGAACGAAAAACTTACCCTGAAAGGCAACCTGTCACGCGGCTTTCGCGCCCCGAACATTGCCGAGCTGGGCTCGAACGGCATCCACGAAGGCACCATTCGTTACGAAATCGGCCAGGCCAACCTGGCGGCGGAAACCAGCCTGCAAGCCGACGCCGGCGTGAGCTACGTGACGGACCACGTGCGCTTCGGGATAGATGCGTTCGTGAACAGCATTGACAATTACATTTTTACGCGGCGCTTGCTCACGCCCGGCGGAACCGACTCGCTGAGCACGGAAGGCGACGGCGTGTTTCGCTACGAGCAGGGCCAGGCCCGGCTGCTGGGCGGCGAGGTCAGCCTGGACTTCCACCCGCACCCGCTGGACTGGCTGCACTTCGAGAATTCCTTCTCCATGGTGCGCGCCGAGCAGCTCAACCGGCCCGAGGCCGAGCGGTACCTGCCCTTCATCCCCGCCGACCGGCTGCAGTCGGAGCTGCGGGCCAATTTTCGCCGCCAGGGCAAGCGCCTCACCAACCCCTACGCCCGCGTGCAGCTGGAGCACACCTTTGCCCAAAACCGCTTCTTCTCGGCCTTCGACACCGAAACGGCCACGCCGGGCTACACCTTGATAAATGCCGGCCTGGGTACGGACCTGGCCAATGCGCAAGGCAAAACGCTGTTCTCGCTCTTCCTCACCGCCAACAACTTGTTCGACGTGGGCTACCAAAGCCACCTGAGCCGCCTGAAGTACGCCGACTTCAACGCCGCCAACGGGCGGCGCGGCGTGTTCAACCAAGGCCGCAACGTGGGCGTGCGGCTGGTGGTGCCGCTGGCGTTTAAGTAAGCCGCCTGCCCGAAGCTTTCGCCACACCCTCATGCCGAGCGTAGCCGTAGCATGAGGGCTCCGGTTTTCCGCATGGGAACACCGTTTTCTATCTAAGTGGGGCCTCATCATTTAGAGTGCGTTAGGAAGATGATAAGTGGGTAGGTTTGTGCTACTCCCAGCGCAAGCCAAACCTGCTTCATGCACCCAACCCCGCTGCCCACCAAGCCCCATTACCCCCTCCTCGACGGCCTGCGGGGCGTGGCCGCCCTCACGGTGGTGGCCTTTCACCTGTGCGAGGCCCACGCCACCAGCCACAAGGACCAGATTATCAACCACGGCTACCTGGCGGTGGATTTCTTCTTTTTGCTGTCCGGGTTTGTGATTGGCTATGCCTACGACGACCGGTGGGGCCGCCTCACCGTGGGCGGGTTCTTCAAGCGACGGCTGGTGCGGCTGCAACCCATGGTGGTGCTGGGCATGCTGATTGGGGCGGGGTTCTTCTACTTCCAGGAGTCGGCGCTGTGGCCCGCCATCGGCCCGACACCGGGATGGAAGATGCTGCTGGTCATGCTCATCGGCTGCCTGATGGTGCCGGTGCCAGTGTCGCTCGACATTCGGGGCTGGCACGAAACCTACCCGCTCAACGGACCGGGCTGGTCGCTGTTCTTCGAGTACGTGGCCAACGTGCTGTACGCAACGGTGGTGCGTCGCTTCTCCAACGTGGCGCTGGGTGTCCTGGTGGTGCTGTCGGCGGGGGCGTTGCTGCACCTGGCCGTCACCAGCCCCGAAGGCGATGTCATTGGCGGCTGGTCGCTGGAGCCCCGGCAGTTGCACATCGGCTTTGCCCGCATGATGTACCCGTTTTTTGCGGGGCTGCTGCTGTTTCGGCTGGCCCGGTTGCGTAGCGTAGCCAATGCCTTTGGGTGGTGCAGTCTGGCGGTGGTGGCGGTGCTGGCCATGCCCCGGATTGGCAGCCCCGCGCAGCTGTGGCAAAATGGGCTTTACGATTCGCTCAGCATTATTCTGGTCTTTCCGCTTATCATCTTCTTCGGGGCCAGCGGGGCGGTGCGCTCGGGCCCGGCCCAGCGGCTGTGCCGCTTCCTGGGGGATATTTCGTATCCGATTTACATCACGCACTATCCGCTCATCTACACTTATACGGCTTGGGTGGCGACAAACAAAGTGCCCATGCGCGACGCCTGGCCCGTGGCGGCACTGGTCTATCTGGCCGCCGTGGCTATTGCCTACACCAGCTTGAAATTTTACGACGAACCGGTGCGGGCTTGGTTGAAGAGGAAGGTGTTAGTGGATAAACCGGAGGTTGGAGCACCGGCAGTTCCTGCTGTAGGAAAGTCCGGTTCGTAAAGTTGCAAAAGCTGAGAAATCGCGCGCAACTAGGCGGCTCGCCTTCTCAGCTTTCCACCTTTCCTCAAGCCATACCACCTTCGTTTTCAACGCATAAAGTAATTATTTTTTGAATACCCGGTGATAATTGGGCGAAAAATGGATTAATTAGGTACATACTCGCCGTACCATGATTGCTGCTTCCCTCTCCTTGTCGACCACCGCCCTGCGCGAGTCCTTGCTCGCCCACCGCGAGCAGGCCCTAACCCGGCTCTACCGCCAGGCTTTTCCGCTGGTGCGGCGGCACGTGTGCCGACACGGCGGCTCCGGCCAGGACGCGCAAGACGTGTTTCAGGATGCGCTGGTCATCTTATACGAGCAGGCGGTGGGCGGCACGCTGGTGCTCACGGCCTCGGCCAGCACTTACCTGGTGAGTGTCAGCCGCAACTTGTGGCACCACGAGCAGCGCTGTCGCGCCCGCCTGCCGCAGGACGCCCTGCCCGACGACCCCAGCCAGCTAGTTGCCGAAACCCCTGCGGCTGACGAGTCCGGCTTTGCGGTGCTTGACTACGTGGAACGCCTGGGCGAGAAGTGCAAGAGCATGCTGCTGGCTTTTTACTACTTCCAACAGCCCCTCACGCAGATTGCGGCCGCCAAGGGCTACTGCACCGTGCGCTCGGCCACGGTGCAAAAGTTTAAGTGCCTGGAGCGGCTGCGGCAGGCTGTGCGGGCCGTGGTTACTGCCGAATCCGTTGAGTATTAAGCCATGCGTCCCGAACTCGAACGGCTCCATTTCATTGAGCAGCAGCTGCTGAACAGCCCGGCGGCGCTTTCCGGCGAGGAGTGGCTGCTGCGCCTGCTGCTGGATGGGGAGCTGCACGCTGACACCGTGGCCCAGCAGCGCCTATACCAAGGGCTGCACCTGGCCGGCCGGCGCCAATTGCGACGCGAGCTAGGGGCCATCCACGCCCGGCTTTACTCGCGTCAGCCCAGCTTTTGGAAGCAGCCGGTGCACTGGCTGACTAGCTGGCTGCGGACGCTGCTTTTCACCTAATCCAAACCCCATTACGAGCCAATTGCCTCTTCGCCAAAAGCGAAGCCGGAATGCCTGTGCCCTATTCCAGCGCCTTCTCTTCCCATCTTTTTACTGATTCTGATGCTGAATAAACAAGAGTTTCGCAAGTTTGCCGTGCAAGGCCAGGGCCTTAACGGCCTGGGGGTTGACCACTACCTCAACCACGTGGAAGGCCAGCTGCGCTCAGGCCTGATGCTGCCCACCAGCATGACCCGCTCGGTCATTGAGGAGCGGCCCACGCGCTTCGCCGAAATCGACGTGTTTTCGCGCCTCATCATGGACCGCATCATCTTCCTGGGCCAGGCCGTGGACGACCACATTGCCAACATCATCAACGCCCAGCTGCTGTTTCTGGAATCGGCCGACGCCAAGAAGGACATTCTGCTCTACATCAACTCGCCGGGCGGGGGCGTGTATGCCGGCCTGGGTATTTTCGACACCATGCAGTACGTGAGGCCCGACGTGGCCACGATTTGCACCGGCCTGGCGGCCTCGATGGGCGCCTTCCTGCTGTGCGGTGGCGCCTTGGGCAAGCGCTCGGCCCTGCCCCACGCCCGCGTCATGATTCACCAGCCCTCGGGCGGCGTGCAAGGCCCTTCGGCCGACATTGAAATCACGGCGCGCGAAGTGGTGAAGCTGCGGCAGGAGCTCTACGGCATCTACGCCGAGCGCACGGGCAAAACCTACCAGCAAATCCACGACGACTCCGACCGCGACAACTGGATGCGCGCCGACGAGGCCAAGGAATACGGCCTGATTGACGAGGTGCTGACGCGTCCGTAGCGCGAACTTTGCAGTTCGCGGCCCAGAACGACGTTAACGGCGCGGGGACGCGAACTACAAAGTTCGC
>DASVTG010000530.1:0-1969 GCA_036387695.1 Hymenobacter sp.
CGCAGTTGAAACGTCAAACTCACACCTCACCACCTCACACCTCACCATATCACCGCATGCGCCTCGAATTCAAGCTGGCCCTTTTCAATGCCCTCTCCAAGCTCCTGCTGGTGCTGTTGGGGGCGCTGGCCATTCCGCCGGTGGTGCACCGGGTGGCGGTGGCCCACACCGACCTGCGCCTGCGCTACAAGCAAAGCCGGGTGCTCACGCTCATTGCCCGCGACGGCCTCGAAGCGTTCGAACGCAGCAAGCGCGACGAAACCGAGGCCGACTACAACATCCTCAAGCAGGAGTTCATCACCATGAAGCAGCTGCCGGCCGGCGCGCCCCTGCCGCCGGAGCGCGTCTTTGAAGAGCCCCGGCGCGTGGACCAGCTGGTGGAAGAATACCGCATCCTCAGCTTTGCGCGGCCTTCCGCCGCGCCGGGCCAACCGGCTTACCTGTTTGAAATTGGCTCGTCGCTCGACCTGATTGACCTGCTCACCGGCACGCTGCGCGAACTGGCTTTGTGGGTGCTGGTGGCCGCCTCGCTGGTCACGGTGCTCACGGATGGCGCCTTCACCCACTACTTGCTGCGGCCCTTGCGGGAGCTGATTGACCGCAAGCTGCGCGGCATTCGCCAGCCTTCTGATTTTGAATTTAAACCCATTGATACTGAGACGACCGACTTCCGACGCCTCGATGACCGGTTGAACTCGTTGATGCGCCAGGTACAGTCCGCTTTTGCCAAGGAACGGGAGTTCATGAGCAACGTCAGCCACGAGCTGCTGACGCCCGTGAGCATCCTGCAGTCGCGCTTCGAAAACATGCTGCAGGACCCGGAGCTGTCCGAGCAGCACGCCCAGCAAATCGTGGAATCGCAGCGCACGCTCTACCGCCTCCGCAACACCGTGCGCACCCTGCTGCTCATTGCCAACATTGAAAACGAGCAGTACCTGCGCGACGAACCCGTGCGCTTGTCCGAAGCCTTGGCCGACGTGGTCGAAGAGCTGGAAGACCGCCGACTGCAACGGGAGCTCACCCTGGAAATTGACCTGACCGGCAACGACCTGCGGCCCCACGCCAACGCCAACCTGCTGCACATGCTGCTGCGCAACCTGCTGTCCAACGCCATCAAATACAACCAGGAGGGCGGCCACATTCGGGTGCTGGGGCGGCCCACTGCGGGGGGCGGCTACACGCTGCGGGTGGAAGACACCGGCCCCGGCATTGCGCCGGGGCACATCCCCTACCTCTACGACCGGTTTCGGCGCTTTCACGGCAATTCGCCCGGCTCGCCCGAGGGCTACGGGCTCGGGCTGCCCATCGCCCAAACCATTGCCGGCTTCCACGGCGCCACGCTGCGCGCCGAATCGGAGGAAGGGCTTGGCACGGCGTTCATCCTGGAATTTGGTTCGGCCTCCCGGCCCCTGGTGCCGTTCATGGAGCGAGCGTAGCATCCGGGCCTCTTGCACGCGGCCGACACGACAGAAGGCGGTGCTTTTTTAACTGGATTTGCCGCTCGAATGCGCTGGGCTCTCCGCGGCCTTCCAGCCATTCTCTGTGCTTTAGCGCTTGCTGTTGGTGTTCACTTTTCGCCGCGGGGCCGGGTGCAAACACGGGCCGTGTTTTTGACCTCAAACTCAATGCTTAAAGCACGACAAGCACAACCTTAGCCAAAATAATGGTACAATAACAAGTAATTTTATTGTTAATAAAGTTGGAATTACAGCTTCGTTTTGTTTATTTAGGTTTTTGTATATTAATTTATGTGAACAAAGTGCCTCATGCTGTTACTCCTACGGTTGCCGGTGTTCGGTTGGTGCTTGTGTTGGTGCGTCATCGGGCTAAGCGGATGCGTAACGCAGCAAAAGCTGCCTTACCTGCAAGGCCGGGAATTTTCAACGGCCAACCCGGTTGAAGTAGTCAACTCCCGCCCGGAATACGCCTTGCAAGCCGGCGACGTGCTGAGCATTCGGGTGCAGAGCGT
>DASVTG010000531.1:0-2320 GCA_036387695.1 Hymenobacter sp.
CGGCCTAACAGCCACCAATTGGCGGGGGCCGGCAAGGCGCACCTTTCTGGCTCCTACCTCCGCGCAGTAGGACGCGTTGACACGCCCACCGAGTGACCGCTCGTTTAACCTTTGTACCAAACTTTTAACCAAGGCCGTTAGGATAGACACAGCTTGCGTTCAGTTTTCGCTACTTAATCCGCGTTGCAACGCTGGGAAACGGTTGTTCCAAGGGCACCACTCGTTGATGGATGTGTGGACGCAGCGCTACATTCGCGGCCATGAAAAAGCTATTTGCAATGAGTGCGTGCCTGCTGGCATTGGGTCTGAATCCGGTAAGAGGGGATGCAGCGGACCCGGAAGTCGTGGTGGTGCGGGCGTATGAGGTGGGCGGCACGGTGCAGCTCGTGATTACGGGCCCCAATGGGCGCAGCGAGACGGTTGAGTTTCCCGGAGGAATCGGCAGCAAGAAGTTGGCGGCCGCGGGGCAAGGCTACCATGCCGTGGTGACCAAGCTCTACCAGGAAGGCTACGGCTTGACCAGCACGTTTTCCAGCACCACAGGCCCGGGAGCGAACCTAATCACCACGTTGATTTTCACGAAGGGGGACTAACCTTCGCCGAATTGGTATCAATCGCGCATTATTTTGGTCGCCACGTGAGACTAAAGCCGGTGCCTCCTCCCGGCGCCCACACGGGCGAAAAGCCGACGTCGCGGCCGATGGGCTTGCGGCCCCAGCGGTTGCGGTGGCTCAGGTACGCCAGGTGGGCGGAGAGGATGCCAAAGCCCGCGCCGGCCACCACGTCGCTCTGCCAGTGCCGGTCATTCAGCATGCGGAACGCCGCCACGCTGGTGGCGACGGTGTAGGCCCCGATGCCGTACCACTGGCTTTTGTCGCGCAGTTCGGTGTGCACGATGCTGGCCGCCAAGAAGGCCTGCGCCGTGTGCCCCGACGGAAAGGAGAGCCGGTTGGAGCCGTCGGGCCGCAGGACGCGGGTGGTGGTTTTTACGACGTACACGGCTCCCAGCATGATGGCTTCCGACTTAAGCACCACCAAAGCCACGTTCAGTCGGTCATCACGCCCTTCCACTCCGGCCAGCAACACCCCGCCCAGCTCGAAGTAGGGCAGAAACTGGAGGTAGTCGTCGATGGAGGTGTGGAAGCCCGGGAAATTACGCTGCAAGTCGTTGCGGGCATCGTAGGAAGAATAAAACCCGTGGTCGTTGATGGTGCTGATGCCATAGCCAATCAGGGCCGCGGGCACGATGCTGGCCCGAAACAGCTTGCTTTTGTAGAAAGGCTTTTTCTCAACGGCCAGTCCTTGGGGGCTTTCGTACTTATGAACCGCATCAGCGGCGGTGGGAGGGGGCAGCGGGGTTTGGGCGTGGGCTGATAGGGGAGCAGCGCAGGGTGCGAGCAAGAGGGCCCAGAGGAGGTGACGGCGGTTCATTCGGATGTGGGAAGGAGCAACAGGCCACGAAGAAAGGCCCTCCGCTTCAAAGCGCTGCTTTTCGGCAGACTACTTCGCGGGGTGTGGCCAACGGTGTGGGTTGGCCGAGGGCTACTCGTTTGGCGCGCGGGCCTAGCCAACGCGCGGGTTACTTTTGCTTTTTCGGGCGCCGAGGCATCGTTCATGCTTGCCGCCGTTTTTCTCTCTTAGCTTTTCTTACCAGTGGATATAATAGACAACACCGCCCGATTCATTGAGCAGAAGTTTGCCGACGAAGGCAGTGGCCACGATTGGGCCCACATCCGCCGGGTGTGGCTCATGGCTCGTCGCCTGGCCCGGGCCGCGCCGGAAGCCGACCGCGAGGTGACGGAGCTGGCCGCGCTGCTGCACGACATTGCCGATTGGAAATTCCACGACGGCGACTACGAAGCCGGCCCGCGCGCGGCCCGCGCCTGGCTGCAGAGCCAACAAGCCGCCGAGCCGGTCATCGCGCACGTGGAAATCATTATTCGGGAAGTTTCTTTCAAAGGGTTGGGCGTGGAAACCCCGGTTTCGTCGGTGGAAGCGGCGCTGGTTCAGGACGCCGACCGGCTCGATGCCATCGGGGCCCTTGGCATTGCCAGGGCTTTTGCCTACGGAGGCCACAAGGGCCGCCCGTTGCACGACCCCGCCGTGGCCCCCGTCAGCCACGACAGCTTCGCCAGCTACCAAAAGAACACCGCGCCGACGCTCAATCACTTTTACGAAAAGCTGCTGCACCTCAAAGACCGGCTCAACACCGACGCCGCGCGCCGGGTCGCCGAAGGGCGCCACGCCTACATGGAAGGCTTTGTGGCCCGTTTTTTGGCCGAGTGGGATGGTGTTGACTAACCCGGTGTCGTTCGCCTTG
>DASVTG010000532.1:0-13986 GCA_036387695.1 Hymenobacter sp.
CGCACCCTGGTAGATGCGCTGCACGAAAATGCCGGGCGTGTGAATCTGGTTGGGGTCCAGCTCGCCAGCGGGCACCAGCTCTTCCACTTCGGCTACCGTGATTTTGCCGGCCGTGGCCATCATGGGGTTAAAGTTGCGGGCCGTGCCTTTGTAAATCAGGTTGCCAGCCGTGTCGCCGCGCCAGGCTTTCACAAAGGAGAAATCCGCTTTCAGGCCGGTTTCGAGCAGGTACATCTTGCCATTGAACTCGCGGCTTTCCTTGCCCTCGCCCACTTCGGTGCCGTAGCCGGCTGGCGTGTAAAAAGCCGGAATGCCCGCGCCGCCCGCCCGGCAGCGCTCGGCCAGGGTACCCTGCGGAATCAGCTCCACTTCCAGCTCACCGCTCAGCAGCTGGCGCTCGAATTCGGCGTTTTCGCCCACGTAGCTCGAAATCATCTTGCGCACCTGCTTGGTTTGCAGCAGCAGGCCGATGCCGAAGTCATCGACGCCGGCGTTGTTCGAAATGCACGTCAGGTTTTTGACTCCGAGGCGGAGCAGCTCTTGAATGGAGTTTTCGGGGATGCCGCAGAGGCCGAAGCCGCCGAGCATCAGGGTCATGCCATCGGCCATGCCTTGGAGGGCTTCCTGGGCATTGGAAACGGTTTTGGTTATCATGGGTGGGAGCGGGTTGCGCGAATTCGTCGGAAAGCGGAAAATTACGTCAGGGCGCGGGGTTCGCCAGGGGAGGCTGGTAATCGAGGGGCAGCAGCTCGCCGATTTTCTCGAAGCCCCAATAGTCCTCGTTGAGCACGGCCAGCGGAACAACCAGCGCCCCGAACGATTCAATCTCCGCTTCGGGCTGCTGCAAATGCACCACCGACTCTTGATGCCGCGGCCGAACCCAGGTAAAGTTGGGTCCCGGCTGTCGGTAGTTAGGGTCGGGTGCCTCGCGCTCATACGTCACGGCCAGCAAGTCGCGAAAACGCAGCCACACTTTGTTCGCGGTTCGGTCCGTGCGCCGCAGGCTGTCGGGCGGCAGCACGGGCTGGTAGAGGAAAGTCAGGATGCGGGGCTCGCGCAAGGCTTGTAGCAGCGAGTCTGACATAACAACGGCGCCAATTCCTTGCTTTTGGCGCCTGCGCACCAGGCTATCGGCGGCGAGGCGGCGCGCGTTGGGCACCCGCCGCATTTTCTGCACGCGGAAACCCTCTTGCGCCACCCGGTTGGCATACACGCTGCGCAAGAAATGCGGAAACGAGCCCAGGTACGCCTGCTGCCGGTTGAGGGCCCAGCGTTTTCGCTCCCGTTCATTGCCCGTCATTTCCTGAAAACCCACTTTGGTAATCAGCGTCAGCCAAATGTTCTGGTTGCTGAACTCGGCCTTGAAATCCAGCTGATAAAACGTCAGGCGGTACCCCAAGGCCCGGTTTTCAACTTCCAGCGCCTGAAGCGCCACGGCCGAGAGCAACCGCAATTGCGGGTCAAAGTCCACCTGCACCCCGTCAGGATTCAGAATTCGGCATTGCCGCGCCAGCGTCGAGCGGCCCAGAAACAGCTCCTTGAAGCGCTGGAAATCGGCCTCCCGGTTGGGGTTGGGCCGCACCACCACTTCGGCCAACTGCTGCGCAGCCGGGGCCACTCGCGGGTTGAGCACAAGCGGCCCGGTCAGGTTCACGGGCTGGCTGTAGAGCCGGTAGCCCACGTAGCTAACGCCCAGCTCGTAGTAGCCGGGCACGATGTTGGAGAGCGCAAACCGGCCTTCCGCATCAGTGGTGGTGCCGCGGCTGGTGTTGGCCAAAAACACGATGGCAAAAGCAAGCGGCGCGTGCGTCGCCGAATCCTGCACCTGGCCCGAAATGGAAGCCTGCGCCGCCGCGAAACCGGACTGCCCCAGTAAGGCAAGCAGCAGGAGAATCAGGTAAGGGCGCATGGCAGCAAAAGTGGGCTTGCACAGTGATTGCCCACGAATGTAGCGCCAGCCTCCGGCCTATGCCCAGCATCAGCAGGCCGCTGCCCACCGACGCCACCGCAAGTTGCCCGGGCTTGCTAGGGGGTGGGAACAGGTGCCGGCGCGGCGGCCGTCGGGTTGTAATCGAACGGCAGAAACTCGCCGATTTTCTCGAACCCCCAGTATTCCCCGATTAAAATGTCCAGCGGGTTCAGCGGCGAGCCGTTGGCTTGAATCTCGGCCTCGCCGTCCTGCAGCCGCAGCCGCGACACTTGCCGCTTGGCCGGATAAGGCTTCTTGGGCGTGCCCAGCGGCGACATGGGCCGCTGGTAGCGCGGGTCCGGAGACTCGCCGAAATGAGCCACCTGCAACTCCCCGCTAAACTGCAAGTACGTGTGCTGCCCGTCGGCCGACACCCGGCGAATGCTGTCGATGGGCATCGGGGCGGTGTTAAGCGCGGCCGTGATGGGGGCTTCGCGGCTCCATTTCAGCAACGAGTCCCGCTCGGCCCGGGTGTAGCCGCCGTTGGCCCGGCGCTGCTGCAGGGCCAGGCGCTTGCTCTCGGCCCGCTCGAAGCGGGGGTTGGGGCCCACCCGCACTTGCTGCGTGAGAAAGCCTTCGGCCTCCACGCGGTTGGTGTACACGCTGCGCAGGAAATGCATGAACGAGCCGGTGTAGGCGGCGGCCCGGTTGGCGGCCCACACTTGTTGCTGGCGCTCGTCGCGCGGCTTCATTTCTTCAAAAACCGGCTCGCCGTAGTAGGAAAGGGTTCGGTCTTGCGCGTTGTAGCCAAACTCCAGCCCGTAGTATTTCAGGCGGTAGCCCAGGGCGTCGTTGTCCACTTGCAGAAATTGCTTGGCCCGCGCGGTCAGCTCCTTGGTGGAGTCGTCGTAGAGCACGCGCACCTGGTCGGGGTTGCTGATGTGGCACTGCTCCGAAAACGTGGTGGCACCCAAAAACAGGTCGGCGAAGCGCCGGTATTCCTCGGGGTTGTTGGGGGCGGGCTTCACCACCACTTCGCCCAGCTGGTTGCCCGTCGAAGCCAGCTTCAGCGTCACTTGCTTGGGTTCGCGCCCCACGGTGACGCTCTGCTTGGCCAAGCGGTAGCCCACGTACGAACCCACGACGTCGTAGGTACCGGCCGGCACCTTGGGGAACACAAATTCGCCCTTCTCGGTGGTGGTCACGCCCAACGTGGTGTTGGCCAGAAACACGCTGGCAAAGGCCAGCGGCTCGTTCGTGGCCGAATCCTGCACCACCCCGCTTAGTTTGCCCTGGGCCCGCGCCGCGCCCAGGGCGCCGAGCCAGCAGCAGCATAGCATGATAATCCGTAAGTAATTCATAGGTAGGATGATAATTTGAAAGGTGGAGGGCGGCTTATGCCAATGCAGCCCGCGTATTCTTCGCATCCAACGCCAATTGGGCCGTTAACGCGTCCAAGCCGTCGTATTTTTCTTCGGCCCGCAGCCACGCCACAAACTCCAGCGTCAGTAACTGGTCGTATAAGTCGCCGTTGAAATCCAGCAGATTCACTTCGATGGTTTGCTCCAAACCGTGGCCAATGGTGGGCCGCACGCCAATGCTGAGCATGGCTTGGTGCCGCGTGCCGGCCGCCGTGGTGGCCCACACCGCATAAATCCCCTGGGCGGGCACCAGCTTCAGCGGCTCGGTAGTGGCCAGGTTGGCGGTGGGGTAGCCGATGGTGCGGCCCAGCTTCTGGCCGTGCACCACCAGGCCCGTGAGCGGGTACCCGTAGCCGAGGTAGCGGTTGGCCGTGGCAATGTCGCCCTGCCGCAGCGCGTGCCGAATGCGGGTGCTGCTCACGCCCACGGCGTCCACGTCTTCGCGCGGGATTTCTTCCACCGCCAGGCCGTAGCGGTCGGCGTGCCGGCTGAGGTAGTCGAAGCCGCCTTCGCGGTTTTTGCCAAACCGGTGGTCGTAGCCAATCACCAGCTGCCGGGCCCCCACGGTTTGCAGCAGCAGCTTTTGGATGTAGTCTTCCGACGTCCACTGCGCAAACTCCCTGGTGAAGGGCACGATGAGCAGGTAGTCCACCCCAAAATCGGCCAGCTTGGCGATGCGCTCTTCCAAGGTGTTGAGCAACTGCAGCTCCAGCAGCTCGGGGTGGGAGGGCGGCGGGCCCAGCACCAGGCGCGGATGCGGCCAGTAGGTGATGACCACGGCCGGGCCACCGCTGGCCCGCGCCACTTCGCGCAGCCGCCCCAAAATGCGCTGGTGCCCCACGTGCACGCCATCAAAGGTGCCGCTGGTGACCACGGCGTTGGTCAAAGTAGGAAACTCGGCCGGGTCGCGGATGACGTGCATGGGGGCGCCGGGATGGCAAGTGGGGGATAAAAGAAGCGCTGCGAAGGTAACGGTCACTCACTTGACCTGCGCGCCGCAACGGCCGCGGACCAAAAAGCAGGGGTGCCCGCGATGGACGTATCCAAGCCGTTCGGCTGTTGACTGCGTGGGCCCGCCAAACGGCGGAGGCTAAAATTAGGCAGCGGGCTCTTCCGGTTGCGCTGGTGCTGCGGCGTGGGCCTGGTGCTCTTTGGCGGCCAGGGCATCGGCTTGCAAAGCCGCGTAGTACTGCAGGCCGGCGCGGTTGGGTGCCGTGCGCGGCCGCTCGGTGCGGGGCCGGGTGGTTTCTCCCTCGGGCCGGGGCGGCCGCAAGGCCTGAATGGCGTCCAGCGAAAACGCATCCTCCACCCGAAACTCGCCAATGCGCGTGCGCACCAGCCGCGTGAGGTGGGCGCCGCAGCCCAGGGCCACGCCCAGGTCGCGGGCCAAACTGCGGATGTACGTGCCCTTGGAGCACACAATGCGAAAATCAACCTCCGGCAGCGCAACGCGCGTTAGCTCGTAGGCTTTTATTTCCACGGTTTTCGATTTGATTTCGGCTTCCAGGCCCTGGCGGGCGATTTCGTAGGCACGCTTCCCGTCAATTTTCACCGCCGAAAACAGCGGCGGGGTCTGCTCAATGGTGCCGAGAAACTGCTGCGTGGCGGCCACAATCTGCGCTTCGGTGAGGTGCGCGTAGGGCTTGGCCATGTCCACGGCGGTTTCCAGGTCGAAGCTGGGCGTGGTTTCGCCAAGGCGGAAAGTGCCCGTGTACTCTTTTTCCTGGGCCTGAATTTGGTCGATTTCCTTGGTTTTGCGGCCCGTGCACAGGATGAGCAGGCCGGTGGCCAGGGGGTCGAGCGTGCCGGCGTGGCCGATTTTTTTGATGCGAAGGGCGTTTTTCACCTTGCGCACCACGTCAAAGGAAGTCCACGTCAAGGGCTTGTCGAGCAGCAGGACCACGCCTTCTTCCAAGCTATTAGCCGTTAGCTGAGAGCTGTTAGCTGCGACGGCTGCGGTAGAGGAGCTAACAGCCAACGGCTGAGAGCTAACAGCTTTCTTCTCGTTCATATCAGGTTCAGAGGAAGATTCAACGCCAGCAGTATCAGCAAAATGCCGCCCGCAATGATGCGATAAATGCCGAAAGCCCGAAAGCCGTATTTCGCCACGAAGCCCACAAACAGCCGGATGGCCAGCAGCGCCACCACAAAGGCCGCCACGTTGCCCAGCGCCAGCATCTTAAGCTCCTGGCCCGTGAACATCTGGCCGATGTTGATGCCATGGGCCGTGGCGTCTTTGTAGTAGTCGTACAGGTCTTTGGCGGCGGCGGCGGCCATGGTGGGCATGGCCAGGAAGAAGGCAAATTCAGCCGCGGCCTGGCGCGTGAGCTTCTGGGTGAGGCCGCCGATGATGGTGGCGGCCGAGCGGCTCACCCCGGGCACCACCGCCAAGCACTGAAACACCCCAATGGTGAAGGCCTGCCGCCAGCCCGGGTTCGTGACCGGGTGGCCGCCTTCCTTGGGGTCTTCCTGCGGAAACCAGCGGTCGATGAACACCAGCACAATGCCGCCGAGCAACAGCATCAGCGCCACCACGGGCACCGATTCGAGCAGGGCGTCGATGTACTTTTTCAAGAACAAGCCCACGACGACGACCGGCAAAAAAGCCACCAGCAGTTTGAGGTAAAAATCAATGCTCTGAAAAAACCGACGCCAGTACACCGCCAACACCGAAAGGATGGCCCCAAACTGAATGACCACCAAATACAGCTTGGTGAAGGGAGTGGCCGGGATGCCCAGCAGCGCCGAAGCAATAATCATGTGCCCGGTGCTCGACACGGGCAAAAACTCGGTCAGCCCCTCCACAATGGCGAGGAGCAGCGCGTGCCAATAAGTCATTTTGAGAGGTTAATGATTAATGGTCAGTGATAAATGGCGCAGGTGCCAGCCATTCATCGCCAACCGACAGCCGCTCAATTACAGGCGTTTGTAGGCGGGTGCAGCCGGGGCCGGCTTAGAGGCTGGTGTTGCGGCGAGCGCAGAGGGCGAGGTTAGGCTGGCGGCCACGGGCGCCGCGGCCGTCAGGCTCTTGTCGCGCACCATAATGGCCGCAAACTCAATGGCGAAGCCCACAATCAGCAGCAGCGGCCCCAGGGTGATGCCCAGGAAGTCCTCGCCGTAATTGTCCTTGTCGCCAAACATCATGGTGATGAAGCCGACGGCCAGCACGGCCAGACCCACCCACATCAGGCGGTAGTTGCGGGGGCCAAAGGCAAAGCGAGGAGCGGGGGAAGGAGTCATAAATCAATTAACAGTTAACAATTAGCAATGAACAAAGCGTAACGGGCAAAAATCAAGAATTTGCTCATTGCTAACTGTTCACTGATAACTGAATTAGTATAGGTCGTCGAGCGACATTTTTAAGTATTTGTGAACGGCACGGGCCGAGCTGAAAAAGCCAATAACCACGCCCAGCCCCACCACGGCCAGCAGGAGCAGGCCCAGGCGCAGGTCGTCGCGCAAGAGGCGCAGCTCGGCCACTTGCAGGTAGGCGTACTGCAGCAGGGCCACCAGCAGCAACGCCGCGAGTACGCCGCTGGCCAGCCCTTGCCAAGTGGCCCGCCGCAGAAACGGTTGCTGGATAAAGAGGCGCGTGGCGCCCACCAGTTGCATGGACCGAATAAGAAATCGCTGCGAGAACAGCGCCAGCTTGATGGTGTTGTTGATGAGAATGACCACCACGAGCACCAACACGGCCGCAAAGCCAAACAGCACCAGGCTCACGCGCGTCAGGTTGTCGTTGATGCTGGCAAACAAATCCTGCGGGTACTGCACTTCGAACACGCCGCGCTGGGCGGCCAGGCTGCGATTGAGCTGGCGCAGGTGCATGGTGTCGGTGTACTCGGGCTTGATTTTCAGCACGTAGGCGTCGCGCAGCGGGTTGTCGCCCAGGAATTGGCGGAAGTCTTCGCCGGTGCTTTGCAGCAGTTGACGGGCGCCTTCCTCCTTGCTCACAAACCGGATTTGGGGCTTGCCGTTGCGTTCGGCCACGAAGGGCGACTGGCCCAGGTCTTGTTGCAGGCGGAGCAGTTCGGTTTCGGGCAGGTCCCGGTCCAGGTACACTTGCACCTCCAGGTTTTCGCGCACCACTTCCGAGAGCTTTTGGGCGTGCAGCAGCAGCAGGCCAAATAAACCAATCACCACCAAGGCCAGCGTAATGCTGAACACCACGAGCAAAGTAGGGTAGGAGCCGAGCTTTTTCTTGCGGGTATGCGAGGTGGTGGGGGCAGCCATATGGGGGCAAAGGTAGGCTTAGCAATGAGCAATTATCAATGAACAACGAGCAATGGCTTAATCAAACGACCCGTTTGTTCGCGTCAAACGCGCCCGCTGCTCCGCAAGATGCTGAAGAGAATCCGACATAATTCCTGGCAATCGGCTTCAAAGGAATCAAACAGCGGGGTGGGTAGGCAGTTGGCAGCGTGCAGTAGGCGCAGCCAATAGCTGGTTTCGCGCGCTTCTTTGTAAGCAACCGAAATTTTGGCGCTGAATTCAGCCTTTGAAATCGCGCCTACGGCCTCTTCCGCGTTGGCACCGATTGAAGTTCCACTCCGCACGATTTGCTTAGACAACACATATTCTGATTGCTCACGCTGCAACAGCCGACCTAGCTTGAATATTCTTACCCCGAAAGCGAATGATTTTTCAAGCAGCACATTGTCCTTAGCGCCTGTCGTAGCATTGCTCATTGTTCATTACCAATTGTTCATTGAAGCGAAGCTAAAGGTTCGTCCTGGGGTCTTCGTCCACGGTCAATACTTCCTTGGTTTCGCGCGCCTTTTGCGTGTTGCGTTCTTTCTTTTTGGGGTTTTTGCGGCTGAACAACTCCCCGAACGAGTTGAACTGCTCGGTGTGCAGCAGCGAAAGGCCCGCGCGGGGCTGGTTGATGGTTTCCAGGTCGCGCGGGGTGGTTTCGTAGCGCAGCTTGGTCCGGAACTTGCCGTCGGGGCGCAGGTAGTATTCCAGGCTCAAGTCGCCGAGCAGCGAGGCTTGGCCGGCCGTGTTGCCGGTGCCGGACAGCGTGCCACCGCCGGGGCTGGCGTTCACCAGGTTGGAGTTGTTGGTGAAGCCACCCTCGCGCGTCACGCGCAAGCGCCCGTTCAGAAATGAGTAGCTCAAGCGCACTTGCAGGGCCTGCAGCTGCTCGGCGGTCAAGCCGTTGATGTTGAAGTCAATTTCCAGGTTCTGGTCGATTTGCGAGGTCAGCAAGCCGAGCTGGGTGCTCAGAATCTGGCCGAGGCTGTTTTGCACCGTATTGTCCTGGCCACGCAGGGAAATGGTGTTGCCGAAAGTGCCCAAGGGCGAGAGCTGCTTGAACACCAGCAAGCTGAATACCTGCCGGTTGAGTTCCTGTTCGTCGTTGCGCAACGAGGCGGTGAAAGCCGCCAAGTCGCCCTGCAGGGTGCCCGGCGCGTCGTTGAATTCCAGCCCCAACCGAATGGCCGGCAGCAGCAGGGGGCCGGTCAGGTTCATCACCGCCGTCACGGGCACCACGGCCGCGCTGCCTTGCGTGCCCGTGCCCAGCACCGGCGCCAGCGAGGTGCGCTGGGTGTAAATGGCCGTCACGTTCATTTCGCCGGCCAGCGGGTCGCCGTTCCAGGAGATGATGCCGCCGGGGCGCACCACAAACTCTTTGTTGACCAGGCCTTGCAAGGTGAAATTGTACGCACCACGCACGATTTCTACCTGCCCAAACATGTTGAACTCGCCCCGGGTATCGATGGCCATGCGCAGCTGTCCGGCCGCCGAACCCCGAATAACGTCGCCGGTGCTTTCGTCCAACAGAATTTCCAGGTACGCCTCCGGCGTGATGGTCAGGTTCATGTTGAGCTTGAGGCCCGACAAGTCCACTTTATCAGCGGCGACAACGGCCTGCGCCTTTTTCGTGACCACCGTGTCGCCCACCGGGTTGTTGTTCACAAACTTGATGTAGCCCGCTTTCTCGGCCTTGGCCGCGTTGTCAAGCGGCAGCGAAATGCGCGTGCCGGCTTCGCTGCTGGCCCGCACCGTGATGTCGAGGTCATTGGTGGGGCCGGTTACACGGGCCGTGCCGGTGGCGTAGGCCGTGCCGAAGTACAGCTCGTTGTCCTTGCGCGTGGTGTTGAGCACCTGCATCTTGCGGAAGCTGGCCGCAATGTCCAGGCTCATCTCCTTGAAGCCGCGGTGCCGCACGATGCCGTCCACAGTGCCGGTGTTGCCCAGCGCGTCGCGCAACCGCACGTTTCGGAACTCAATGGACCGGTTGGTGAAGCTGATGCGGTCCGAGAAGGTGTAGGTGGTGCCCAAGTAGCCGAACGTGAGGCGCCCGTTGTTCACGTCCACGTGCCCCAGCAGGTTGGGCGCGTTGAATGGCCCCGTTAGCCGCAGCTCGCCGCGGCCAGTGCCGCCCAGGTTCTTGAACAGCGAGCCCAAAAAGGGCTGCGCCAACACAATGGGCGCGTCGTTGAGAGTGCCCGTCAGGTTCAACTGGTTGGTGGCGTCTTTCGGGGCAATGTCGCCGAGCACCGTCAGCACCGACTGGCCGGCGCGGGCCACGTCCATGTTCACGCGCAATTTGCCCGCGGCATTGTCCCAGTCGCCGCGCCCGGCCACTTGCCCAATCAGGGTGCCGTCGTAGCTCAGCGAGTCCACGCCCAGCGTGCTGCTGATGGTGAGCGGGCCGTACACGCCGCTCACGGTGCCCAAGGCGTTCACGCGGCCGCCCAGCCGCTGCCCCGTCACGGCATTGAGCGTGGCCAGCTCAAAGTCTTTTAGTTGCAGCTGCAGCGGCGGTTTGCTTGCATCGGAGGAGATGAAGCCCTGCGCGCCCACAAACTGCACGCCGTTGCTGAACGTCATGTTCTTCACGTCGAACTCGCGGCCGTAGTCGGAAATGGTCACCGAGTTGTCGGCCGCAATGGTCCAGTCTTTGTCCAGCAAGTGCACCCCCGACTGACGGAACACCACTTCCACCGCCCGCGGCAAAAAGCCCAGCGACCCGTTGATGGTGGCCCGGTTGGTGGTGCCGGTCTGCGCCAGCGCGGTCGAGAAGTTGATGCGCTGCTGGTCCCACACGCCCTCGACGAAGAACTTCTCCGTTTTTCCCAAGCCGGGCAGCACCTGCTGGTCGCTCGTGATGCTGACCTGGGCCAAGATGTCGGGCTTGTACGGCAGCTTGGACGTGAGGAAGTCGAAGTCGTCGTTCACCGTTTGCACGGGGCCGTAGCGCAAGCTGTCGAGGTGGCCGCCTAGCTGAAAGATGGACGTTTCGCCGTTGCGAAACGACCCGTCGATGCGGCTGCCGTTGGCCACGCGCAGGTCCGGCACAAACAGCGCCAGCACTGGGTTTGGGCGCTTCAAATTCAGCAGCAAGTCCACCTGGTACACCGGCAACTCCCGTTGGCGCTTCTGGCGGTAGTAGTTGGCCGTGGCCGTGGGGTTGCTTTCCAGGTTCAGCCGGTATTCTGCGATGAGCGTTTGCACGTCGCGCACCACGTCGGAGGTGTTGAAGGCCCCGGCCACGCTCGCGTCCACCGCTTCGGAGCGCACCGTCACGCGCCGCTGGTTGCGGCTGTTGCGGGTGCTCACAATGTCAAGCGTGTCGAGGTTCAGCTTGCGGGCGCCCATGCTAAAGCGGGATTTGCGCAAGTAGGCGTGGCCAATGAGCGAGTCGAGCTGCACCCCTTTGAATTTCACGTCGGCCGTGGTGGCAATTATCAAAGGCTGCTTCGTGAGGCCAAGCGCGCGGAGGTCGGCCCGCTCAATTTTGGCCTTGATGTCCACGTCCTGGTGCGCGCGGTCGAGGTCCACGTGCCCGTCGGCCACCAGGCGCACGGCCGGGTCTTTGGCGGTGATGTGGCCGTTGAAGGATTGTTGGTGGAAGTCGCCGTTGAGGGAAATGTTGCGGTAGCGGTAGCCGTTCAGCCAAATGCTGGGCACGTTCAGCGAAGCCTGGCCGCGGGCAAACGGCGGAATAAAGCCCACGCCGGCCACGCGCCCGTTCAAAGTCACGTCCCGAATCACGGACTCGTCGCCCAAAAACTTGCCCACCTGAAAGCCGTTGCTCCGCACCGTGCCTTCGTAGGCGGCGTGCGTCAGGTCGGTTTTGGTCTTCAGGTTGATGTCGGTGGCCACAAAGCCCAGCGCCGTATCGAACGATGCATTGGCCACGAAGTCGTTGTAGAAGCCCAGGATTTGGCCTTGCAGCTTCACCGTGCCCAGACGCTGCACAAGTTTGTTGGCCGAGGCCGGCAGCCACTTCTTCAAGTCGCTGGTCAGCACCACCGAAGGCATCAGGCGCAGGTCGATGAAGCTTTCGCGGTAGTTGGGCAGGCCGTCGGCGTGGGCGCGCTTGGCCACGATGTGCGTGCCGCGGCCGTAGCGCAAGTCCAGGTTATTTACCTTGAAGTCGCGCACGTAGCCCGACGCATCGCCGGAAATCTGCACCGATTCGTGCAGCGTGGCCAGCTGCGGCGCAAACTTGGCAATGTCGTCGGAGAAAACCTGCGAGCCGCGCAGGCGCGCAATGGTCTTCATCGAGTCGTTGTACTCGGTGAAATTGCTGAACACCCGGTACTCAAACCGCAGGTAGTCTTTGATTTGACTGCGTCCTACCCGCAGGCTCAGGTCCTTGAATTCCCAAAAATGCGGCCCGTAGGTCATGTCCGCCGTGATTTCGCGCAACTGCGTTTGCGAGGGCGTTTCCACCGCATGCAAGTTGCTGATGCGCAGGCGCAGCGTGTCGCCCAGCCGGATTTTGGAAACGTCGGCGTAAATGCTGTCCACCACGAGGTGCGCGTAGTCGATGCTTTTGCCGTAGGTCGGAGCGCGCGGGGCGTCCTGTTTCTCAATGGCAAAATGGCCGTTGCGCAGGGCCACGTCGGCAATCTTGAAGTCGAAAGGCGCCGACTTGGTCGTGTCCGAAGGGCCCATCAGCCGCTTCACCGCCCGCATGAACTGGCTGAACGTGGTGGTGTCGGGCTGGCCGGCTAGGTTCTTCAGCTCAAACCGGGGCTCGTTCAGCGTCAGCTTGGCAATGTGCAGGTGCCGCGGGTCGAACACCGAGAACAGCGAAATGTCGGCGTCGGCCCGCCCAATGCTGAACAGCTCGCCGCCGCGCCGGTCCAGCACGCGCACACCGTCCAGCAACACCCGCGAAAACGGCCGCACGTCCACCCGCCCAATCGTGACTCGCTGGCCGAGCTTTTGCGTGAGCACCGTGGCGGCCTCCCGCGCCAGCCGCGTTTGCACGCGGGGTACCCGCAGCGCCACCAGCGCCCCCACCACGGCCAATACCACCAACAGGGCCAAGCCCAGCAGTATTTTCAGCAGAATGGAGAAAAAACGACGCACCGTGGCAGCAGGTTTGAAGCGGAAACGCGGGGTAATCCGCAAAGTTGCGGTTTTTTAGCCGTTTGTGGCAACCGTTAAGGCCGACACAATCAAGTATTAGGCCAAGGGAACGGCCGCGAGCAGGCCGCGGTTCAACCCATCAACTTGGTTGCAAAGTTGGTCATCGCCGCTCAACAATACGGGTGCCCCGGCCCGTGCTGCTACCTTTGAGGAGTGACCGCGTCACAAGTTTAAGGCCTTATGCCGCACTGCTTGGTTTCTGCCGCGCCATTAGCGTTACGTTATGCCCGCCCATCCCATCATCCTCGCCATCGAATCTTCCTGCGACGACACCGGCGCCGCCGTGCTGGCCGGCGGCCAGCTGCTGAGTAACGTCGTGGCCACCCAAAAAGTACACGAGCAGTACGGCGGCGTGGTGCCCGAGCTGGCCTCGCGGGCCCACCAGCAGCACCTGCTGCCCGTCGTCACGGCCGCGCTCAAGCAAGCCGGCGTCACCAAAGCCGACCTCGACGCCGTGGCCGTCACCCAGGGGCCGGGCCTGCTCGGTTCCTTATTAGTAGGCGGCATGTTTGCCAAAACCCTGGCCCTGGCCCTCGACAAGCCGCTGCTGGCCGTAAACCACATGCGGGCGCACATCCTGGCACATTTTATCCGCGACCCCAAGCCCACGTTTCCCTTTCTCTGCCTCACGGTGAGCGGCGGCCACACGCAGCTGGTGGTGGTGAAGTCGGCGCTGGAGATGGAAATAATGGGCCAAACCATTGACGACGCCGCCGGCGAAGCCTTCGACAAAACCGCCAAGCTGCTCGGCTTGCCCTACCCCGGCGGCCCGCACCTCGACAAGCTGGCGCGCCAGGGCAACCCCACGCGCTTTCCCTTCCCAGTCGGGGCCATGCCCGGCTACGATTTCTCGTTCAGCGGCCTGAAAACGTCGGTGCTCTATTTTCTGAAAAAAGAAACTGCCGCCAACCCCGATTTCGTGGCCCAGAACCTGACCGACCTCTGCGCCAGCATTCAGCACACCATCGTGGCCACGCTGCTGCGGCAGCTTCGCCGCGCCGCCGCCGATACGGGCCTGACCCAAGTTGCCCTGGCCGGCGGCGTTGCCGCCAACTCCGGCTTGCGCACCGCCCTGCAAGCCGAAGCTGAAACGCAAGGGTGGGAGGTGTTCATCCCGGACTTCGCCTTCTGCACCGACAACGCGGCCATGGTGGCCATGACGGCGCATTTCCAGTACGAGGCCGGCGACTTCGCCACCCAGCTCACCAGCCCCGACCCGCGCCTAAAGCTGACGTAGCCACTGTAGCGGGAACTTTTGGGTTCGCG
>DASVTG010000533.1:0-2167 GCA_036387695.1 Hymenobacter sp.
CACGGCAAAGCGCCCTTTATTCTTCAACGAAGCGAGGCTTACATTGGCGTGCTCATTGATGACTTGGTGAACAAAGGCACCGACGAGCCTTACCGCATGTTCACGAGCCGCGCCGAGCACCGCATTTTGCTGCGCCAGGACAACGCCGACTTGCGCCTCACGCCGCTGGGCCACGAGTTGGGTTTGGCTTCGGATGAGCGGTTGGAGCGGGTACGGATGAAGGAGGCACAGACGCTTGAAGTGGCCGAGCTGCTTCAGAAGTTTGCCATCGAAACCGCCGAAATCAACCCCCTGCTGGTGGAGCTGGGCTCAGCCGAAATCCACGAAAAAACCCGCGCCGTGAACCTGCTGCGCCGGCCCAACGTGGAGCTGGCCGACCTGCGCCGCGCCCTGCCCACGTTGGATGAAGCTTTGGCTGCTTTCGATGCGGAAGCGCTGGAGCAGGCCATTATCAACATCAAGTACGAAACCTACTTGCAGAAAGAGCACCAGCAGGCCGCGCGCCAACAGGAGCTGGAGAACTTCGTGATTCAGGGCCGGCTCGACTATCGCGCCATGCCGGCCCTCAGCCACGAGGCCCGCGAAAAGCTGCTCAAGATTCAGCCCGAAACCATTGGGCAGGCCTCGCGCATCAGCGGCATTTCCCCGGCCGATGTGTCGGTGCTCATGGTGTACCTTGGCAGGTGAAATGAATTAAAAATTGAGAATTAAAAATTGAGAATTGAGCCTGGGCAAATGAGATTCCGCCAATCAGCCCAATAATTTTTAATTCATAATTTTTAATTTTTAATTAAAGAAGAGTGTCCTACGAACGATTAGAAAGCTGCCCGGTGTGCGGCAAACCCGAGTTTCGCAACAAGCTGGTGGTGGAGGACAAGACGGTGAGCCACGAAAGTTTCGCCATTGTGCAGTGCGCCAACTGCAGCTTTCAGTTCACCAACCCCCGGCCGAGCGAGGCCGAAATCGGCAAATACTACGAGTCGGACGCTTACGTATCGCACAACAGCGGCGCGGCGGGGCTCATCAACCAAGCCTACAAAGTGGCGCGGTTTTTCACCATGCGCCGCAAGGTGGGGCTGCTCAACAAGCTGGCGCCGCGCCGCGGCAAGCTGCTGGACTACGGCTGCGGCACGGGGCATTTTCTGGCCGCGGCCAAGTCGGCGGGCTGGCAGGTGGCCGGCCTGGAGCCCAACGCCCGGGCCCGGGAAGAGGCCAGCCGACGCCTCGGCCAAGCCATTGGGCAGGAAAGCCTGGCCTCCTTTCAGCCCGGCGCGTTCGATGCCATCACGCTCTGGCACGTGCTCGAACACGTGCACACGCTCAACCAGACGCTGGCGCAACTCGTGAGTTTGCTCAAGCCCGATGGCGTGCTGCTGATTGCGGTGCCCAACGTGGAAAGCCTCGACGCCCAGCACTACCGCGAGCTGTGGGCGGCCTACGACGTGCCTCGTCACCTCTACCACTTCGCCCCCAAAACCATGGCTCAGCTGTTGAAAAAGCACAAGCTGGTCATCCGCCAAACCTTGCCCATGCCGCTCGATGCCTACTACGTGAGCATGCTCAGCGAAAAGCACAAGGCCGAGCGCGCCGGCGGCATCCTCACGGTCCTGAAGGCCGGCTACAAGTCCAACCAATACGCCGAGCAGCACGAGGGCCAATATTCCAGCCTGCTGTACGTGGCCGGGCGGCGCCCCCCGGCGGCCTGATGCAGCGGGCGGCACGTTTCGGCTTGCTCCCGTTGTTTGCCGTGGCAGGGCCGCCGGCGGCATGAACCCAAACGGCGGCACCTGTCGTTTCGCCACGTGCTGATTCAGCCAAGCTTCCACCGCCCACCTTTGCGGCCGATACTGTCCGGCACGTCACCGTCGTTACGGCCGAGCCGAGCGATGCCGGAGCGCGCTTCCTCGGCGCTGCGAACCGGGGCAGTTATTGTTCTTACGCTCACCACGCTGTTGTTGTATAATGTCCGTTCGCGCTGAACTGCTGGCTTTGCTGGCGCTGATTGCCTTGCTTGAAAGTTGCGCCACCGTGGCTCCGCCCCTGGGCGGGCCCCGCGACCGCACGCCCCCGAGCCGCATTGCCAGCTCGCCCGACAGCGCCGCCCGCAACGTAAAGCAGCGGTTTGTTCGGCTGGAATTTTCCGAGCCCGTCGTCACCAAAGACCTGA